>RPPU01000304.1 GCA_003819975.1 Desulfobacteraceae bacterium | reverse complement strand
TGGGCAGCCTGATCAATTTCTGCGACGGCCTGATGGCGGGCGGCACCAGCCGTAAAAACCACAGCGAAGTGGGCAGCAGTTATATCCATTTTAATTTCACGCCCGAAGGCAACAAGACCACGCCTTCGCTCTTCGGGGACGTGGCTCGCGGGGTCATGCTCAACCAACCGCCGATTTTTCTGGGCGGCCAGGGCGGTCTGGTCGGGCCGTTGCGCCTGGGGTTCGGCAATGTGGTGGCGGCCGGCACGATTTTGCGCAAAGATGTCCGGGAGGACAACAAGTTGATCGTGGGCAACACCCAGGCCGAGAAGGTGATCGATTACCGGCCCGGGTTTTATCCGAATTTATCGCATATTGTCGTCAACAATATCCATTATCTGAGCCAGCTGGTCGCCTTGGAGCAGTGGTATCGGCATGTCCGGCGTTTGTTTTTCGAGCAGCAGGAGTTCGGTCTGTTGATATGCGAAGGCGCCCATCGCAATCTGGCCGGCGCCAAGGCGGAGCGGCTCAAACGCCTGCAAGCCATGGCGGATCAGATTAAGAAGAAGGGCGGCGGCAAAGCATTGAAAGCGGATAAACAACAATTCTGCGATAAGATGTCGGAGATAAGTGAAATTTTTTCTCGGAAAATCGAGACGCCTGAATTGGAGTCGCTGCGGAGGCGGTTTTTAAGCCTTCTTTTACAAAAGCCGCCAGTTTCGAGCAAATCGTATCTGGAAACGATTCAAGGCTTGCCGGCGGAAGCAGTCAACCAAGGAATTGCCTGGCTGCAGGCGGTGACGGCCGAGGCGGCCCGGCGCAGCGCAGCGGTTTTGTCGGAATTTAAGTTAGGTTAATGGCCGGCAGCATCATCCCTCAGCACAAATTCGTGTTTGCTTGTAGGGGTTCAAGATTTTGAACCCCTACCGTTTGAATGTAGGCGTTTTGACGTATAAAATTTGCGGTCATTGAAATAAAACGAGGATAGGAGCAAATTTCATGGCAAAATTGTTCGGCACCGACGGTATCCGCGGCGAAGCCAATCGTTATCCCATGGATGCAGCCATGGCCCTTAAAGTGGGCCAGGCTCTGACGCATCTGCTTAGAAAAAATCACCCCCAACCCAAGATCATTATCGGCCGCGACACGCGGATTTCGGGTTCCATGCTGGAGTGCGCCCTGGCTGCCGGGATCACGTCCATGGGCGGAGACGCAATCTTGACCGATGTGCTGCCCACCCCGGGCATCGCCTTTGTGGCCCAAAACGTCCAAGCCGACGCCGGGGTCGTGATTTCCGCTTCGCACAACCCTTATCAGGACAACGGCATCAAGATTTTTTCCGGCAACGGCTATAAATTAACCGACGCCCAGGAAGAGTTGTTGGAAGAATTGATCTTAAGCGAGCAGTTGGCGAAAAGCGCGCCCTTGGCCAAGGAAATCGGCCGGGTTTTGGTTTTGGAAGACGCCCAGTCCGCTTATGTTGCATTTGTCGCGCAAACGTTTCCCAAAGAACTCTCCATGAAAGGGTTGAAGATCGTGTTGGACACGGCCCATGGCGCGACCTATCAAACCGCGCCGGCGGTTTTCCGGGATTTGGAAGCCAAAGCAAAAGTGATTTTCGATCAACCGGACGGCTGGAACATCAACCACGAATGCGGCTCCCAGCACACGGCCGAGCTTGAAAAGCAGGTCCGGAGCCGGCACGCGGCCCTGGGCCTGGCTTTTGACGGCGACGGCGACCGTTTGATCGCGGTGGACGAGAAAGGCCGCGTTTTGACCGGCGATCAGATCCTGCTGATCTGCGCCCGGGCCTTGAAAGCGGAAGGCAGATTGAAGAACGATCTGCTCGTGACCACGGTGATGAGCAATGTGGGTTTGCACCAAGCCTGCAAAAAATACGGCATCAAGCATCACGCGGCCCAGGTGGGCGATCGCTATGTGCTGGAAGAGATGAAAAAACTGGGTTCCGTTATCGGCGGCGAAGAGTCGGGGCACATGATTTTCTTGAATCACCATACCACGGGCGACGGCATCCTGGCCGCGGTGCAGCTGATCGCGGCCATGCAAAAAGAGCAAAAACCGCTGTCGGAACTGGCGGATTGGATGGAGGTGTTTCCGCAAAAGTTGGTCAATGTGGATGTGAAGCATAAACCCAAAATCGTGACCGTGCCCGCGATCGTCGCGGCGATTCAGGAAGTCGAGACCGCTTTGGGCGAACAGGGTCGCGTGCTGGTGCGCTATTCGGGCACCCAGAATTTTTGCCGGGTCATGGTGGAGGGTCCGAGCCATGAGATCACTGAAAAGTATTGCCTTCAAATCGCCGAGGCGGTGAAAGAGACGCTGCAATGAAGAATTTTGACGGGATGAATGGGATTCACCGTCAACTCAAGAGTGCCGATTATCTTATGAATTGGGAAAGCAATCGAAATGTCAAAAGCAAGGTCTCCCCGGTTCATTTTTCCTCCAACGATTCTGAAAAGATCAAATTTAATTACGAATGAGAACTCGTTCTATTGTCGAAAGGAAAAAGGCATGAGCAAGAAAAAACGAAAGTCAACCGAAAAACCAAAGATATCGGCCATGTTGTTGGATATCGCCGGGAAGTATATTGACATGGGAGAATCGTCGGAAGAGAAAGAAAATTATCTTCGTTGCGCTACTTCCGCATGGAATATCGCCTGCTTACCGCTTTCGAAAAGAGAAGTTGCTATTCGGGAATATCTTGCGCAATATCAGGCGTTTAATAATGCCGATGAAACGGATTGTGCGGCCGTTGAAGAAAATATACGGCTTCTCATAAAACAAAAAGACGAGATGTATCCACACGCTAAAATCGTGATCGTGGATTCCAAAATTAACCGTGTAAATGGTGAGGATCAAGTTGTGGTTGCGTCATTAAGAATGGGTTAGGAAATTTTATGATCAGCAATACGCTATTGAATCAAAAAACCGGAATGGCTATTGTTTGCCCTATCACAAATACCGACCGGAAGATTCCGTTTCATGTCCGGATAGATGATGCTTCAACGGTTACGGGTTTTGTCATGGTGGATCAAGTTAAGTCCATTGATTTTTCGGCGCGGGAAGCCAAGTTCATTGAGAAATCATCTTCCGACCTTCTAAATGAAGCTTTGGCGATCTTGGACGCCTGTGTTTATTAATCCCGATAAAATATATGCAGATCGTCACTCTTAACGAAGACCTATACCAACCTTTCCGGGACTGCCGCTTGGCGGCTCTGCGGGATGCGCCCGAGGCTTTTGCTTCTTCCTATGATCGGGAAGCGCTTTTGACTGCAGAGCAATGGAAAGCAAGGCCCGGCAGTGGTCCAACAGCGCGACTTCAGCGGCCTTGTTGATCATGGAAAAAGAGAAAGCAATGGGCCTGGCAAGTTGTTATCGCGATCCCGATGATCCGGCTCAATGCATTTTAGGGGGCATGTGGGTCCATCCCGATTTGCGGGGCACAAACCGGTCGACTGAACTCGTGGCAAACTTCGCGCAGTGGGCACGCGAACGCGGTTTTCGCGCCATGACCGCCTGGGTGACGGACGTCAACGGCCGCGCGCGAAGGTTTTACGAAAAAGCCGGATTTATTCTGCAAGCCGAAGAGCGGGTTCATGCCAACAATGCCGATTTCAAGGACCTTCTGATGATTAAAGTATTGTTATAAACGGGTCGTTAATGGGTCAGATTGATCAGGGTTCCGAAGATATTCCAATTAAACATTTTTGTTTTGTTAATAAAAAATAAATAATTTCAGCATATTATAGAAATGTTTTGTTGTGAATCAACATTAAGACAATCTCAAATGCAAATTTGATGTATTTTAGATTGATTAATTGCGAAATTTGTACAATAATCAAATTAAAAATACATGGAGATGGATATGTTGATTGAATTTTCGGTTGCTAATTACAGATCAATCAAAGAAAAACAGGTATTAAGCCTGTCGGCCGCAAAAGGTGGGGAATTGGCGGAATCCAACACCTTTCCAATCGAAATCAGCCGCTTGCCCCTTTTGCTTCGCTCGGCGGTCTTGTATGGAGCCAATGCCTCCGGCAAGAGTAATACGATTCGCGCTCTCGGCATCATGCAATTCTTGGTTTTGAATTCCTTTTCAGCGCTTCAAGAAGGCCAACCCATTCCCGTCACCCCGTTTCTATTTGATGCGGAGAGCAGCCAGTCGCCGTCGGAGTTTGAGATCACCTTTATCAACGAAGGGACGCGCTATCAGTATGGTTTTGCCGCCACATCGCAGAAGATCATGGAGGAATGGCTTGTAGCCTACCCTGAAGGCAAACCTCAGAAATGGTTTGAGCGTGTACAAAATCCTGAAATCAAAGGCTATGTCTGGCGGTTCAGTCGGAATTTCAGCGGGCAGAAGGAGATGATCAAGACGGCAACCCGGTCGAATGCCCTTTTCCTCTCAACCGCGATTCAATTGAACAACGAACAACTGAAGCCGGTCTTCAACTGGTTCGCAAACAAGCTGGCCGTCATCTTACCGGAGGCCTTTATCCATCCGCAGTTCACGATCGACCTCTGCGCGTCCGAGAGCGCGAAACAATACATCCTATCTTTCATGAATGCGGCGGATAACAGCATTACAAACATCAACCTTGTAAAAAAGAAACTCTATAATGCTGATGTAATTTCATCGCTCCCTATTTCCGAGTCGCCGGAGAAAATGATCGATGATTTGCGTGACAAGGATTATACCGCTGTCAGATTCGTCCATAACATCAATCAGATGATCGCCCCGCTTGGATTAAACGAAGAATCACAAGGAACCCAGAAGTTGTTTTCCTTTGCCGGGCCATGGTTCGACGTGCTGGCACAAGGCAAGGTGCTGGTCATCGATGAACTGGATACCAGTTTGCACCCGCTTCTTGTGCGGCATTTGATCGGCCTGTTTCATAATGTCAAGACAAACAGCCGTAACGCCCAATTGATCATTACCACTCATGATACCACCCTGCTCGATCCGGATTTTTATCGGCGCGATCAAATTTGGTTTACGGAAAAGGACGCCAAAGGCATGACGCGGCTTTATTCCTTGCTGGAGTTCAAACCCAGAAAAAATGAAGCGTTCGAACGCGGATATCTGAAAGGACGTTACGGGGCGCTGCCTTTTATCGGAGACCTTGCATTCTAATGGGCACGGATAATCTTTTTCATAAAAAACGCATCCGGCGTGAACGGGAGCTGATCCGGCGGGCCAACATCCGTTCAGGGTATGACGTTGTATTGATCATCTGTGAAGGAGCTAAGACCGAACCGAATTATTTTAAAGCGCTGCGAACACACTTGCGCCTGAATAAAGAAAATATAGTTATTCATGAAGGGCATAAAGGCAATGATCCCCAGAGTTTGGCAATCGCCGCCGAGGAAGCGTCCACTAAAGAACGCAGCCGGGATCCGGAAAAGCAAGGGTATGACCGCGTGTTTGTCGTTTTCGATAAAGATGCGCATGCCGGCTATAACAATGCCTTACAGAAGATAGATGGGTTGAATAAGCGATTTAAAGGTAAATTCGAAGCCATTGTTTCCGTACCGTGTTTTGAACTCTGGTTATTACTCCATTTCGGATATACAACCAAACCGTATGCGGCGACAGGCAACAAATCCCCTTGCGATAATCTTATCAGCGATTTGGAAAAGCATATCCCGGGTTATGCGAAGGGAGCCATGGGGTCATTCGAAAAGACCAAGGATTTCCTCGATGAAGCCGTAAAGAATGCACGATTATTGGAGCAACATCAAGAAACCGCCCGGACGGACAATCCATCCACCAAGGTGCATCATTTGGTGGAATGTTTGAGAGGATTGAGTAAGTTAAGTTGAATGTTTCGGATATGCTTTATCGAGGGTAATAAACCTCATGATAGTCAAAGAAAAAATAATTTCAAAACGAACCTCTAAAACGCGTAAAAAATATAGTCTTAAGGATCTGGTGGTCAAGGTGCCGACGAAATACAAACCGAAAGAGGAAGATTGGGGTAGGCCGGCCGGGAAAGAAGTGTGGTGATAAGTGTAACCCGTGTGAGTCGGAG
>RPPU01000303.1 GCA_003819975.1 Desulfobacteraceae bacterium | reverse complement strand
CGCGAGCCTGAATACCGGATCCCAAAATGGCGAGATCCCCGGCATCCGGACGAGCCAATAACCGGGTCGCCAGGGCCGAGACCGCCGGGGTGCGGATGGCGGTTATGGCGCTGGCGTCCACCACGGCCAACGGGCAGCCATGTTCGGTATCGAACAGCATGACCGCGCCCTGATGGGAATCATATTCGGTGCCGTGATTGTCGGGAAAAACGCTCACAATTTTCAAGCCCATGATCTTCGCGTCAAGCTGATAAGCCGGCATCATACCGATAGCGCCTCTTTTATCGGGCAGCCACATCACGGAGCGCAGGGGCATACCGACTTTGTTTTCGGCCAAGGATTTCAAAACCCGGGCCATCACATCGATACATTCGTTGACCGGTAAGAGTTCCTGCACCTGGGCTTGGTTCAGGATCAGGATTTCCATAGTTTTATCTCCTTTGCGTTCAATTAATGCACTGAGCAATATAAATGTCAGAACAACCGGCGCTGGGTGTCATCCGTTTTGATTTTCAGTTTGTCCAGTTTTTTGGATAGCCGTTGAATTTCCCTGGATTTTCCGAGTTTTTTCCATATGGCCATTGCCTGCTCGAATTCCATTTTTCTTTCATGGATGCGGGCGATGCCCGATTCGTCGCCTATTTTTCGGCAACAACGCAGGGCATCTTCATAGTGCTTGCCGTCGCGATAATCCCGGGCCGCCCAGGCGATATTCCCGGTATTTTCATAAATACGGGCGGCAAGATCGAAACGGCCATGATAACGGCAGGCGCCGGCGGCCGCTTCAATTTTGTTTATTTCCATCAAAAAATCGACGGCTTTACGGAAGTGAGGGCTTTCGATAAAGAGCCGGTAATCCGTCGGGGAAGGGGTCATATCCGCAATCAATTCTTCAAAACGGGATCGGTCTTCCCGGAATAAATGACAAGCCAAAAGAACGGGATCGCCGCTTTCCTCGGCTCTTTTTTTCAAGGCAACGGGAAACGACTTCAACAGCTTGCGGGAGTGTTTGTCGAAGGAAGCGAATTTAAGCATTTCCAATATGGTATTGGCGTTGCGCGAGGTCAGAACCAGGTCAAAAATATAGTCCGGAACGGTTTTCTTATGGAAAAGGTTGAAATAATGAAGAGAAAGAAACCGGTCGATTAGGGCGAGCAATTCCGGCGTTTCCTGCTTTTTCAGCAAAACCAATAAAAGCCTGGCGCAAAAATCGAGATCTTCATCCCGGCTGTCGTCATAACGCGCGTAACCCTTGCGATGCAGGATCAGGGAATTCAAATAGGCGGCTGAAACGTTCGGATCGGTTTTTTTCTCCAAGTAGCGGTGAGCGTCCTGAAAGCGATTGCCGTTTAAAAAATAATCGAGGGCTTCCTCGTCCCGATCCAGATGGAGGTACGTGTCGCGGATTTTCACGAAATCATGCAGCGCTTTATAGCGGGCCAGCGCCGAATCGAACAGGCTTTTGGCGAAGCAATCGTCCGCTTCCCGATATAATTGGGTTTCTTTTTTTTCGCGGTCCTTTCCGAGATTGTCGATATGGAGCTCGAACATGTTCGTTGCGTTTTTCCATTTGTCGTCCGCGGAAATACTTTCATAAACCAAGGCGGCCTGATAGAAGTCATTACGTCTGAAATGACACTCCGCGATTCTTTCATGATCGCCGAGGGCTTCGAATTCGGCCAAGGCCGTGTCGATCCGATCCTGTTCAAAATGGAGCGGAGCGGAACGGTCGAACATGCCCAAGGCCGAATAGCGGACGGCCGCTCTGTTCTTGCGGCGTTTTTTCAGGAACTCTTCGGCTTCCGTTGCCAGGCGGTCGCGATGGTCGAGGCTTTGTTTCTGAAACTCCCGCAACAGGGCGATGGCCTGATCGGTTTCAGCGGCCTTCTCGCACAGCAGGGCGGCGTTGTAATAATCCCTGCAGCGGATGTAGCAATCCTTCAGCTTGTCATGATGCTTTGTTTTTTTCAGCAGGGGGATTGCTTCGGACCAGAGCCCGGCGCGATAATAAAGGTCGGCGGCCTTGTCCGTTTTTTTCATTTTTTGAAAACAAGCGCCGGCCGGACCCCAAGCGCCGGCTTTTTCAAAGGCTTCAGCCGCCCGATCGTATTGTTTGCGCCCGAAATAATATTCCCCCATTTTCCGGTGATTACCGGCCCTGCTCCAGCATTCGATGGCTTTTGAGAATTCGCCTCGTTTGCACCATTCTTCGGCGGCTTTATTGTAATCGCCTTTTTGATCGTACAGGCGGATCTCGCAAAGCGCGGCGCGATCCGGTTCGTTCAGTTCCTTCCATAAGCCGGCCGCTTCCCCGAAGTCGCCGGCTTGTTCGCGGCATTCGGCCGCCTTGCGCCGCAGGCCGTATTTGGTAAAAAGCAGGGCCGCGGTTTGAAACTGCCGCTTTCCTTCCAGCACGAAGGCTTCGGCGGTTTCCCGGCGCGCCGGGTCGCCGGCATTGCGATAACATTCGGCCGCGGCCGCATAATAGGCGCGCTCGAAAAAATAATCGCCTTGTTTGCGCCACTCTTCGGGATTGGAAGTGCGACGCCAGACTTCGGAAAGCGCCTCTTTTTCCATGGTACGGTAAACGTGGGCGCTCAAAGAGGGCAGGTCCCATATTTCGGTCCGCGGATCGAAGATAATGAGTCTTTGCCGCGCCCGCGTAATCGCCACGTAAAGCAGGTTGATCTCATGGCGGATGTGGGGATGATCGCTGCGGTCGAAGGAGTCGTTATTGCGGATCGAGCGCCAGAGGTCGACGGATTTGGGGTCGGCGGTGAATTTCCAGAGAAAAACCGTGTCGAATTCAAGTCCCTTGGCTTCATGAATGGTGAAAACCAATTCGGTGGCCAGGGCGGTTTTCAATTTTTTTTGTTCGGTTTTGTCGCGCACCAAGATGATCTGGTCGGCGGCCCGCGGGCGCAGGCTTTCCAGGATCTCTTCTTCGGCCAGGTTTTCCAGGAGAAAAGGAGGTTTGCCGTTGAATTTCCATTCCTCGCGGAATTCCGAGCTCACCAGACCGACCAGCCGTTGTTTGAGATCCAACAAGGCGTTGGCGAGCTTGACGATGTTTCCGACACACCGGAAATTTAACTTCAGATAAACAACCGGCGGCGTTTCCAGGCCGCGCTCGTAGAATTTTTGCTTGACTTCCTCCCAGCGAAAACCGCTGGGATTGATGATCTGTTTCGGGTCTCCGGCCAGGACGACCGCCCTCGGCGACCGCGCCAAATGAAAAATCAAGGCTGTTTGAATATCGGTAAAATCCTGGACTTCGTCGCAGACCACCAGGTCATATTCGAAGCGTTCATCCCGGTTCTTCTCCAAATTGCGGAGCGCTTGGCGGCACAAGTCGATTTCGTCCCAACCGCCTTGCGCCTGCAATTTATCCTGATAATATTCGGCGATGTCGTAAAGGTCCTTGCGCTCGTAAAGAAAATTGGGGGCTCGTTTGCGGCCGAGGTCCAGGTATTCCTGATAAGTCAGCAAAGGCGTGAAAAAGGCTTTTTCGTTTTTTTCGACGATGCGGAGGAGTTCGTTCAGCGCCGCGCAATGCCCGTCCGGCAATGGGCCGCCGGTGGGCATGTTTTTGATGAAATCGTTCAGGCGCCGGTAAGCCGTTTTGGATGCGAGCGCTTTTTCGATCTTGTCGAGAAAATGGAACGGATTCAGGTTTAAAAGAAATTCCTTGAGTTCCGGAAGATCTGCCGGCGGCATTTGATCCCGGAGATAGGCCTGTAAAAGCCGTTTGAAGCGGTCGGTGCGGATCCAGGGCTTGGCGCCTTTGATGATGGAGCGTATTTCTTCCCATACCAGTTCGCCGTCATATTTTTGAAAAAAGCGGTGGTTGCGGTATATGGAGAGAAAACGTCGCAGGTCCACTTCCTTGTTTTCGTCGTAAAGCGGGTTGGCCGGCCCGACCAATTCCCACAGGAGATCCCGGAAAACGTAAAAATCCGGAACCGAAGCGCCGGGATCGTTTTCGGTTTTGTAGACCAGGCCGAGATGGATTTTTTTCGAGAATTCGTTGAGCAGGCGATTGTGGGTCAGAAACAGCTTTTTCTTGTCCCGCCATTTTTTTTTCAGGAGATAATAAACCGCGAGGGTCGTCTTGCCGCTGCCGGCCGTGCCGGAGATCAAAACCGGCGGAGGGGTTTCCAGGATGCCGGCTTGTTCGGGAGTAAGGGAAAGGAACAGTTCCAAGCGATCGGGATCGTCGGTCAACAGCATTCTTTTCCAATCTTCTTCGCGCAACACGAGCCATTTTTGGGGCTGGTAATCCTCGGGCGACTTTTCCTCGACGGCTTCCTGGCTGAAATAATCCGGGGGAATTTCATCCAGCAGGAGTTCGTTGTGTTCTTCAACGGCTTGGGGTTCAAAATGCAGAAAGGGCGCGTTCTCGGGAAAAATAAATTGAGCGTTCTTGGACACGTCGTCATGTTTGACCAAACCCCAGATATAAACGGCGGTGTGCGGACCCTGCTTCCCCAGGGTAAAAAGCAATCGATCGCCCTTGGAGAGGCGCGCCTCAAAGACGACTTTTTGGGACAGCCCTTTGAGCTTTTTGACCCGTACGCCGGCGTCCCAAATGCCGGCTTCCAGGAACTCGATTTTTTCGCGCAACCTTTCCTTTTCCTTGGCGCTTAAACCGAGCATGTGCCTTTTGAGGCATTGGTTCAACAGAACGATATGGCGGATAGCGGTCATGAATGCATTTTTACCGTAATTAAAAAATGGAATCAACCCATTTGTTCGTCTTGAGAGGCGTTTTTGAAATAGGACGAAGGCGATCTTGTTCCCGAATTTCGGATGCCAAGCTCGATCGGCCGTTAAAAAGGTATCGTTTGCCTGCGCATAGTCCCAATTCCTTTTTTACTTTGTGTACCAAGTCCCCTTGCGTACCCCGTGTTTTTTAAGCAATCCTTTTTTGACTAGGGCTTGCAGGTGCTTCTTGAGGGTATTACGGTTGGCATTCGTTAGCGTCATCAGAACCGATAAGGTCGCTTTGGTCCGGTTGGAAACATGTTGCAAAATGGCGGCTGAGAGGTCCGGCAGTCGGGTGAGCACGAGCGCATTTTGTTCTTCAAGTCGCGCCGCTAAGATATCCTTCTGCTTTTTTAGCATTCTCAATAAGTACCGTAACCATTCTTCCATTCCGGCATGATCGGACTTGAACGAGGTTTGGGCTTTTCGCAGCGCAAGGTAGTATTGCTCTTTGTTTTCCTCCACAATGCTTTCAAGCGAGCAATAGGGCACATATTCATAGCCCTGTTGCAACAACATGAGCGTGGTAAGAATACGCGCCATTCGGCCGTTCCCGTCTTGAAAAGGGTGAATAGCCAGAAAATGGACCACGAACCCGCCGATGATCAGCAAAGGATGAAGGGTTCGTTCCGTTATTTCACGCGCATACCAAGCCGTAAGATCTTTCATATAAAAAGGAGTATCGAACGGGGTTGCGGTCTCGAACACAACCCCGATGCTTTTGCCGTCTTTGTCGAAAGCCTCCACATGATTCGGCTGTTTTTTATATTCGCCTTTATGCCGTTGATCCTTGCCGCTGTATTTTAACAGAATGCCGTGCAGCTGCTTCATGTGGTTTTCCGCGATGGGGATGGCGGCATATGAATCGAAAATGAGATTCAGGGCATCGGCATAACCGACGACCTCTTCTTCATCCCGGTTGCGGAAAGAATATGGCCCGATGTTTTTGAGCAGGTTTTCAACATCGGCATCGGAGAGCCGGGCGCCCTCGATGCGGGTGGAGGAGCTGATGGATGCTATCGTTGCCACTTTTCGTAAAACGCTCAAGTGATCCGGGGCGCTATTTTTTAAAGATTCCCAACGGCCCTTAAATTCATCGATTTCGGCAATTAAATTAGATAGATCCGAAGGAATTTGGAGATTTAAGATAATTTGGTAACTCATATCCATAACTATATCCATAAATATCCATATTTTCAATGAATTTATTATTTTGTAATGGGGGATTGTGGCGGTATGATGACGCTTTGGACTGCGGAAACCAGAACAGGAGCCCTCGT
>RPPU01000302.1 GCA_003819975.1 Desulfobacteraceae bacterium | reverse complement strand
CAGCAATTCTTCGCCACGGTTCAAAATAAAATGCACTGGGCGGTTCACGGGCAAACAGCGGCTGAGGTCATTCACGAACGGGCCGACGCAACGCAACCCTTTATGGGGCTCAAGACAACAAGGCCCGGTGGAATCATCCACAAGGAAGATGTGTCCGTAGCAAAAAACTATCTGAGTGAAGAGGAACTTCAGGCGCTCAACCGGATCGTAAACCTTTACATTGAGTTTGCAGAGTTGCAGGCGTTGGAACGCCGGCCGATGACCATGCATGACTGGATCGTGAAGCTCGATGAGTTTCTAAAAATATCGGGTCGGGCGCTTCTTGATCACGCCGGTAGAATTTCTGCTGAAATGGCCAAGGCAAAGGCCGAATTTGAATACCGCCAATACCATATGTTCTTGGATTCCCAACCACGGAGAGTGGATGCGGATTTTGAGAAGGTTGCAAAACAGCTGCCTAAAACAGTACGTTCGAATAAACCGAACAAAGGAGATAAGCCATGACCAAAGCCGAGGCCAAAAACCGAACACCATGATCCAGCGCTGAAAACTGCTGGCTGGGATAGTAGTATCCGGCGCGAATACCGGACCAAGCCGGGCCGCGGACAAAACGCCCAATGGCGCAAAACGGAAAAATGGCAATTGGGTAATACCCAATGAATTAGGTAATGAATGAGGTAACATCTTAAATTCGCCTATGAAATCAATTAATTGCCCTCATGGGCACGGCAGCATGAAAATTAAAAATACCCTTAAAGAAATAAAATTCAGAGGGATCGATATCACTTTGCCGGTCAATAAAGGATGGCCAAGTTAAACCTATTCACGATATGGAAGTTATTGACGGAATGAAAGCTGAAATTGTACGGCTTTCAAAATAATAAATCTGATAATGCAGAAAACATAATGAGAACAAATCACAAAATTATTTTTTCAGATTCCCGCAAACTAACTGAAATTAATGACGAATCAATTAATCTAGTTGTCACATCTCCACCCTATCCGATGATACAAATGTGGGATGATCTCTTTTCAACAATGTCAAGAGAAACCAAAGACGCTTTAAATGTAAATGACGGTAACACTGCTTTTGAAGCAATGCACAGTGAATTGGATAAAATATGGAGCGAATTATATAGAGTCCTTAAATTTGGATCTTTTGCATGCATAAACATTGGGGATGCCACCAGGAGCGTTGGGGACCGCTTTCAATTATATCCTAATCATGCCAGAATCATAAATTCTTTCAGAAAAATTGGGTTTGACTCTTTACCTGTGATACTTTGGAGAAAGCAGACCAATGCACCAAACAAATTCATGGGTTCCGGAATGTTGCCTTCTGGCGCCTATGTCACTTTAGAGCACGAGTATATTCTTGTTTTCCGTAAAGGACCCAAGCGTGAATTTAAAAATGAAATTGAAAAATATGAGAGAATGAAAAGTTCATTCTTCTGGGAAGAACGAAATAGGTGGTTTTCAGATATTTGGGACTTCAAAGGGACTTCACAAGGATTAAATCATTCGGAACTTCGCAGTCGCAGTGCCGCTTATCCGCTTGAATTGGCATATCGCTTAATCAATATGTACTCTCTTTATGGCGATGTCGTATTAGACCCCTTTATGGGCACTGGCACAACTGGACTTGCTTCAATTGCGTGTGGTCGTAATAGTATTGGCGTTGAAATCGATAAAGCGTTTTCCTCACATATTATTGGACAAGAAAAGTCTTTTCTATCGTCTGCAAATAGCTTATTATCCACTCGAATTAACTCCCATAATGAATTTGTAACAACCTATACCGAGTCAAAAGGTGTCTTGAAATATCGTAATGTCCATCATGGATTCCCTGTTTTCACTCGTCAAGAAACTGGAATTCAACTTTTTAAGATAACGGAAATTTCTGAAATAAACGATTACGAAGTCAATGTAACGTATGAACCAGTCGGCCGGCTTGATAATTTTGAAAACATGGAAAAGGAAAAGGTTGCTATTCAAAATTTATCTTCGCAGCAACTGACCTTATCCTTTTAATTCAAGCGCCTTGACATAACCTTTCCTCTATTGCTGAAATGCGTAGGCGTTGAAAAGCAGAAAAGAAAGCATCATGAAAGAAAAATATTTGCTGCGAATGGGATGGCGACACGACCTACCAGGGCCTGGTCAACCATGTTAAGCGCCTGCAACAATGCCTGGAAAAGTGCAAACGGCTCCTTCAGTAAATCAAGGAATGGAAACGGGCCCGGCTCGAGGCCATGAAGAAAAAGAAACAGGAATTGAGGATTGAGACTTGACAATTAATCAAGACATGCAACGATGGAGCGCAACGGATGAAGGACCGTTTTTTGAAAGAAAATCGGCTCTTGATAGATCATCCGGACGAATGCGACCGCGCAAAACAGCCGACTTGGCGCTTGATATTGCAGAAACTCTTTCCGCTATGGCCAACGCGGATGGCGGGGATTTGATCATCGGCATGGAGAATGACGGCGAGGTGTCCGGTGTGCCTCATCCCGCCGATAAAATACGCCTTCTGACCGGTATTCCCAAGGACCGCAACTACCTCAGCCCACCGCTACCCTGTATTGTTCGTGAAATCACATCCGAAAACGGCAAACTCCTGTTGCATTTTCAGGTCGATTGGAGTCCATCCGTTCATCTGCTGGCCGACAGCCGGTGTCTCCTGCGCGTCGGATCGAGCAATCAACCGTTTGATAAAGACAAAATCAAGGCTTTAAAGGATGCAAAACACCAGGGCC
This sequence comes from Desulfobacteraceae bacterium, assembly GCA_003819975.1. The sequence continues at coordinate 3,296 of RPPU01000302.1, read as the reverse complement.
TATTCGAACGCACATTCCCGACCGGCGGAGGGATTGAGGATCTGAATAAGGATTTATTGGAACATTTTGCCGAAAAAACAGGACCGGGACAATCGTGGCGTGATGCGCTCGCTCATCTGCGTTTGATTGAAGGCCGAAATAACCATGCCGTTCCTACTCTATCGGCTTTATTATTATTCGCCCGCGAACCTGCACGTTGGCACGAACGGTGCGGAATTGATTTTGTGCGTTGGGAGGGCACGGAACGCAGATCCGGAGCCGACCTCAATATCACAAAACGTTTCCAGATTGAAGCACCACTGGCCGTTCTGCTGGATAAGACTTTCGAGGCGATCAAACCCTTTATCCGTGAACGTCAGCATTTACACGATCTTTTTTTCGTCGAAAAATTGGAATATCCAACTTTCGCCTGGCAGGAAGCCATTATCAACGCCGTGGCTCATCGTGACTATGCCATTCGCGGACTCGGAATCGAAGTTTGGATGTTTGACGATCGCATGGAAATCCGGAGTCCCGGCCTCCCTCCGGCTCCGGTGACTCTCGACGCTTTGGCGCGCCACCGGCATATCCACTGTTCACGAAACCCCTTGATTGTCCGCGTCTTGACCATTTTGGGATATATGCGCGAATTGGGCGAAGGCGTGCCGCGTATGTTTGATGAAATGGAAAAAGCAGGTTGTTACCCGCCCCGTTTTGCCGACATCGGCGGTGTCGTACAGGTGACGCTGCGCAATGAACCGATTTATGACCGTATTACTCTGGAATGGCTTTCCAAATTCAAAGAAATAGAACTTACCGGAGATCAAAAGCGCATCCTGGCTTATGCGCATGCCCATGATAATAAATTTACCAGCCGAAACTATCAAAATTTAATCGGAACTGATATCTATGGGGCATCAAATGCCATAAAAGATATGATTCGAAAAGGCATTGTGCGTTCCGATAGCAAAAGAAGCCGGATTTACCGTGTTCAGGAACCCTTTGAGGTGCAACCCAACATGCCGCCGGGATTTTCCGATCTTCTTTCAGTCCTCCAAAAAACCGGAGGGATTCGAAACGAGGATATTCGCAAAATACTTGGCCTAAAACGCATAGCCGCAACGCGCTATCTTAATGATCTGACAAACGCCGGGTGGCTGAAAAAACCGGACCGACGCGGTTTAGGGGCTTTTTATCTACCCGGACATCGTCTATTGAATCACTCTCAAATTAGCAACAATAACCATGAGACTGATGCAATAGACCATGAGACTGATTCAATTAAATGAATATTGATATTTTATATTTATTAAACTTATTTTAAATATCTTAAATTAATAATTATTAGTTACAGGATAATTTTAAAAGTATTTAGCGTATCTATCATAATTTACTAAACCATCATTAATTGAGATCCACGAAAGCGCGTTTTATGAAATCAATAAATTGCCCGCATGGGCACGGCAGCATGAAAATTAAAAATTCCCTCAAGGAAACAAAATTCAGAGGGATCGATATCACTTTGCCGGTTGAAACCTATGTATGTCCCGAATGCGGATTTGAAGCCGCCACTATTGAATCCACGGGCGCCATACAAACGGCATTGGCCGATGCTTATCGGGCAAAAAAAGGATTATTGACCGGTGAAGAGATCAAATCTATGCGCAAAGCCAGGGGATTATCACAGCAAGACTTGGCAAAATTGATGGCTATCGGCATTGCCAGTATTAAACGTTGGGAAACCGGTTTGATCCAGAGCAAATCCATGGACCGAGTTTTACGTTCGCATTTTCTGGAACCTATTTGCGCCGATGTTTATAATGGAAATCGCGAATTCTCCATTCCGCGAGTCAAGCTGGTGATCGGAACCATTGAAAAGAAACTTGGCAGACGGATCTTGAAAAAAAATGATAAATTACTGTTTGCGGCTAAATATCTTTGGTATGCGGATATGTCGGCTTTCAGGACGCTTGGCCGCAGCATGACCGGTTCCACTTATGCTGCTTTACCATACGGCCCCCAACTAAACAATTACAGGGACTTGGTCGATGAAATTTTGAACGCCGATGAATCCTTTGCGGACGCGTTAACCGCTGAAGAAATAAAAATCATAGAAACAATCGTAAAGAAATTTCCGCGCGAACAAATGGTTTATGACGCCGCTCATCGTGAAAAAACCTGGCAAAAAGCTTCTAACGGCGCGTTGCTATCTTATTTACAAGCCCGTGATTTGACGGAAGTATGATCGAATGTTTTTGATTCCAGTATGTGCAAATTTTGCACATACTACCGGAGATGATATAGGAAAAAGCATTATCTACGGTATAAAACCAGGCAAGACAGGATCGGTTGCCAATTTTTTAATAAAATAAAGGAGTTCGAACGTTTTCCAATATAACTACCCAATTCCAGGGCTGCGATTGGGACGGCGATACGACCTATCAAGGTCTGGTCAACCATGTCAAGCGCCTGCAACAATGCCTGGAAAAGTACAAACAGCTCCTGGTCCAGATCAAGGAATGGGAACAGGCCCAGATCGAGGCCATGAAAAAAAAGAAACAGGAATTGGGGATTGAGTAGAAATATTTTCTGAGAATCAACCCGGATCAATGCCAATGAAAATAGCGGAACTGAAAAAGTTGCTCAAAGCCGGTGAATGGAACGACGTCGAGTTTAAAGAGGCTCGCACGAGCGTTCCGAAGTCTGCCTTTGAAACCGTTTCCGCTTTCGCTAATACCCACGGCGGCCGACTGATCTTCGGAGTCGCCCAAGATGGGGAGGATTATGTAGTCAACGGCATAGACACACCGGACAAAATTCAGAACGATTTCCTCTCCGTCCTGCACGCCGACGCAAAGATCAACCACGATATCCAGTTAACTGAGCAGCGTATCGATATTGACGGCAAAACGGTTCTTGTTTTTCAAATCTCCGAAAATCATCGAACCCGAAAACCGGTCTATCTTGACGGCGATATCCGGCGGACGTTCCTTCGCAAAGGCGGCGGCGATTATAAGGCTCAGACACAGGATATTGAACGGATGCTCCGGGATTCCGGCATTGACCGCTGGGACAGCCAACCCTTTGAAAAGGTCCTGTTTAAGGAAGCGCTTCATTCAAGCAGTCTGCGTTGGTATCGAAACCGATTTCATCAGGTTAATGCCGGATTTGACCCGGAACAATCGGATCAAGCGTTTCTTTATCATTGGGGTTACCTGATTCGGGACGGGAAGCGGTATATCCCGACCCGCGCCGCGATCATGCTTTTCGGATCTTCATTGGCCGTTCATCAACTTATCCCGCGACCGACGCTGGAT
>RPPU01000301.1 GCA_003819975.1 Desulfobacteraceae bacterium | reverse complement strand
ACGAAATGATTATCAAATAAACTTTTAGCCTTAAATAATAGAGAATTTGTAATTTTTTAAGGAAATTTTATGCAACAGTAAGGTTAAGGCCGGCAGGATGATCCGGTAAAGTGATGACTATATAGCTACAAAAGAAAAAATAGGGTGTTCGTCAAAATATTAAAGGTTTAAAGCTTGATTCGATAGATGAATTAGGATAATTTGTCCGCAAAATCAACAAGAATTCGGAAGGGTAAATATATGGAATATTCGATCAGTCCAAATGGTGAGCGTTTTAAGCTGCCGGATGAAAACGATTATGAGCAGGAATATGAAAGATTAACGGAATTGGTTCAATTTCATAAAAAAGAGGGGCGGGAGATCGTGGTGGTCATGGGTTTGGGATTTGTGGGTGCGGTCATGGCCGGGGTGGTGGCGGATGCCGTGGATCGCAAAACCGGAAAGCCTAATAAATTTGTGATCGGCATGCAAAGACCCAGCTCCAGGAGCTATTGGAAGATACCGCTTTTTAACCGGGGCATATCGCCGGTTAAGGCTGAAGACCCGGAAGTGGAACCGCTGATCGCGCGATGTGTCAATGACAAAAAGACCTTAACCACGACCTTTACCTATGATGCCCTGAAACTGGGCGATGTTCTGATCGTGGATGTGCAATGCGACTTTATTAAAAATGAGTTGGGAAATCTCAGAAGCGGCGAAGCCGATATCGCAGCCCTGGAAGAGAGTTTCAAAATTATCGGGGAAAAGATCGAACCTCAGTGTATGGTTCTGATCGAGACCACGGTGCCGCCCGGCACCACCGAATTCGTGGCGTATCCTCATATCAAAAAAGCGTTTAAAACCCGGGGTATTCAACAGGAGCCTTTGTTGGCGCATAGTTTCGAAAGGGTCATGCCGGGCCGGAATTATGTGGGTTCGGTGCGGGATTTCTGGCGGGTATGCAGCGGAATCAATGAGGAGAGCAAAACCCGGGTCACCCGATTCCTTTCAGAAGTATTGAATGTGGAGCGCTTTCCCCTGACTGTATTAGACCGGCCTTTGGAGAGCGAGACCTGCAAGATTGTGGAAAACAGTTATCGGGCCACCATCCTGGCGTTTTTGGATGAATGGAGCCTATTCGCGGAAACCAATGGCGTGGATTTGCTCAAGGTCATTAATGCCATTAAGGTCCGGCCGACACATGACAATATCATTTTTCCCGGGCCGGGCATAGGCGGTTATTGCCTGCCCAAAGATGGCGGCTTGGGCCTTTGGGCGTATAAACATATTCTGGGGTTTGAAAACGATATTTTTAAAATTACACCCCAGGCTATTGATATCAATGATACCCGGGCTCTGCATGTGGCTGAATTGGTGCGGGATGCTTTGCGTAACATGGGGCGCATGGTCGCCGCCTCCCAGGTTACGGTTTTAGGGGCGTCTTACCGCGAAGATGTCGGCGATACCCGTTATAGCGGTTCCGAGATCATTGTGCGACGCTTGACCGAGATGGGCGCCGAGGTCAAGGCCCATGACCCTTATGTACAGCATTGGTGGGAGCTTGAGAAACAGGATACTTACCCGGGTACCGGTTTAAGCTGGGCGCGTTTTTTCAGGAATCAAGAAGGATTACTGGGGTTTCAGATGACTTCGGATTTGAAAGAGGCCTTGCAAGGCGCCGATGCGGTGATTTTGGCGGTCCGCCATGCGGATTATCTGAAAATAGAGCCGGATCCGCTGGTCCGGATGACCGGAAAACCCATAGCGATCGTGGATTGTTTTGGAATTTTAGACGATCTGAAAATCGAACGCTTTTTCGAACTAGGCTGCGAAGTCAAGGGGTTGGGCCGGGGGCATATCAACAGACTAAAAGATAAAGTGCGTAAAAAAAAATAATGATTGACTCTTTCTAAAATATTGGTTTAATGAGGCCTTTCCATAAGCCAATAACCAAATAGGCTGGAGATTAAGCAGTTTAACTGATTTCATATTAAAAATGGTCCAGTTTTCAGCTTTGTTTTTGAAGCGTGTTGTTTTTGCGATAGTATAGTTGGGCTTTTTTTCTTGACCGGAGTTCAGGCATTGTTTATACTCCCCGCCACTATTTTGGTGGTAGCTTTCCTGTCATGAAAAGAAGGCGGATAGAAACCAAATTCGAATAAAGGAGTTTTACTAGCCGCAATATGAGCTAGCAGGCCTTTAGGTAGGAGATGGGAAGGACCCTTTTCTTGTTTTTTAAAGAAGGGGTGATCTGCCGATCAAACGGGGAGGCGCCGGGGTTGAAAGCAAACAACTTTTTGAAAGGAGATTTTTGTATGAAACGTTCACTGGCTTTATTTGTTGCTCTGTTTATGGTTGTCGTCGCTCCCATGGTTTTCGCCGCTCCTCCTACCGATCCTATTGGCGTGGTGAAAATTAAACCGAATGATCCCATTCATATCGCTTATTGGATGGTGATTGCCGGCGAAACCGCTTCGTTGGGTATTGATACCAAACAAGGCGTTGAAATCGCCATCGACGATATTGGCGGTAAATTACTGGGCCATACCGTTAAATTGTCCGGCCAGGATACCGGTTGTAACCCGGAAGGCGGACAAGCTGCCGCCACCAAGCTGGCTTCCGACCCCACGGTTGTGGCCGCTATCGGCTCCAACTGCTCCAGTGAAGCCCGCCCGGGCGCTCCCATTCTTTGGAATGCCGGTATAGCCACGGTATCTCCTTCCAACACAGCTGCCGACTTGACCGACCCGAAACGCGGACCGACCTATGACGGTTATCTGCGTACTGCTCACAATGATAAAGTGCAGGGCGCGATTGCCGCTGAATTTGCCTTTAAAAACCTGAAACTCAAAAAAGCGGCCACTATTCATGACGGCTCCGTGTATGCCGAAGGTTTGGCCAATGTTTTCGCCGCCACCTTTAAAAAACTGGGCGGCACCATTGTGGCTCAGGAAGCGGTTCAACCGAACGACACGGATATGAAACCGGTTTTGACTAAAGTCGCTACTTCTAAACCCGAAATCATTTATTATCCGATTTTCATCGCCGCTGCCGGCCACGTGACCCGTCAGGTTAAAGAAGTCACCGGTTTAGAAAAAGTCGTGTTGTTCTCCGCTGACGGCGCTTTCTCGACCGACTTCTATAAAGCGGCCGGTCCCGCTGCCGCGGGTATGTATCACTCCAGCCCCGATTTCGCCGCTTTCGGCAATGCTTATGTGCTTTACACTGAAAAACATAAAAAGAAATTCGGCGCTCTCCCGATTTCCGTTTTCCATGCCCATGCCTATGATGCGTTTAATATGATTGCCGCGGCCATCAAGAAAGTGGCTGTGCAGGAAAAAGACGGCACGATCTACATCGGCCGTAAAGCGTTAAGAGATGCTTTATATGCCACGAAGAATTTCAAAGGCGTCACCGGCAACATCTCTTGCGATCAATACGGCGACTGTGCTGATCCCCGTATTGCTGTTTATAAAACGACCGCAGAAGATGTGAAGAAAGGGGAGATGCCCAGAACTCCTTTCTGGAAACCCTATTAATGATTGCTTGAAAGAGACCCGGTTTTGTGTAAACAAAACCGGGTCTCTTGTTAAGACCTCTGGTTCTACCAGGTTTTTATAGGGCCGCATACCAATAGATCATTCATCTCAAGCTCAGCTCTGCCGGAAGTTTGATACCTATGAAGGTACAAGTTAAGGGGGCGGGAGGATTTTATGCAAACCAAGTTTCAACGTTGGAAAGATCGAATCGATTCCACGGATATCGTGATGTGGCTGATCGGTTTCACGCTGTTGGCCATTATTGTCATCGGGTCGATTAAGACCCTTAATACGGGGAAATATTCCGCGATTCAATGGATTGATTTCATTATTCTGGGAATTGCCCAGGGGAGCATTTATGCGTTGATCGCCATGGGGTACACTTTGGTTTACGGCGTATTGCGCATGATCAATTTTTCCCACAGTGAAGTCTTCATGAGCGGCCCTTTTACCGCTTTTTATGTGGCTTATTTTTTTAATCAAAACGGCATGATAGAGTCTAGTCCGATTTTTAGTTTGATCGTGGTTTTTATTGTATCCACGGCTGTTTCGACCGGCATCGCTTTTCTTTTGGAAAGAATCGCCTACCGGCCTTTAAGAAACGCGCCGCGCTTAATACCTTTGATCACCGCCATCGGTGCTTCTTTCTTCCTAGTTTATTTGTTTCGTGGTTTTTTCGGATCCGGGGTGGAAGGTTACCCGGTCTGGCAAATGTTTGATGGAAAATACGAGTGGGGAATCAGAATTCTGAAAGTTCAGGTTTGGGTTATTTTGGCGGCTGCATTTGTTATGGTCGCCCTTTATCTGTTTTTTCAAAAAACCCGTGTTGGCAAGGGGATTCGCGCCGTATCCGAAGACAAGGACGCCGCTTGCCTGATGGGTGTCAATATCGATAATGCCATCTCGGCTACTTTTGTGATCGGCGGCGCAGCTGCCGGAGCGGCCGGGGTTTTTTATGCCCTGATGTTTAAACAGGTTTTCCACTATATGGGGTTTATCCCCGGGATCAAAGCTTTTACCGCAGCGGTTCTGGGCGGGATCGGCAATATTCCCGGCGCCATGTTGGGCGGTATTTTTCTGGGTATCATCGAATCGATCGGCCCGACGCTATTTCTGGACGGGTACAATATTGCCGCCCCTTACCAATTGAAGGATGTTATCGCTTTTTCAATGTTGGTTTTAATTTTAATCTTCCGGCCCACCGGTATTTTGGGTGAACGACTGGCGGTTAAAAAAGCTTAAACCCCGGATTCTATCAGGAAAGGGAAAAGTCATGGAACAGATTCGCGCCATTTGGCAACAAGGAATTAAAATCGGGCTCATCGGCGGCATTGCAGCCTTGCTCATGGCCTTGATCGGCATGCTCGAGACTTTTAAAGCCCGGCATGTCATCTTTGAAATCATTACCATGGATCAATTGTTTCTTTTGATCGTGGTTCTATTTTTCGGTTATATCGCAGCAAAAAGAACCCTGCCGGCTAAAGGGCCTTTGGTCTTGGCCAATACTTTTTTCGTGGGTTTGACCATTGCCTTTATGCTGCTTTTATTGATTATCCTCGGCATGGATATTTGGACTTATAAACTTTTGGATATGCGGCGGATGTTTAGAGCTGCTTCTCCCGAGTTATTTAAATTATTGACTTTCGGGATACCCGGCTTCGGCGGCCGTATGTTGCTTTTGGCGGCCGGTGGTATCGTCGGTTTGGTATCCGGGATTTTTTATTTGCTCCCGAATTCGGTGCGGAAAACAAGCTTATTTGCCTTAAGCGGGATAGGCGTCATCGGTGTTTTGCAGGACCTGGTAAAACCGATTCTAGATAAATGGTGGCCATGGCTCCAGGAGTTACTTTTTGGGCCGGACGGTCTCTCCGTCAAAGGCGCTTTTTATGTCTTTGTTCTTATCGGTATTTTTGTGCTGCTCTGGGTTCTCAGAGGGGAACGGATCAAAACCGGCTGGCAACACATGCCGCAGCCTCAGCAAAAAACAATCAAATGGTCTTCCCTGGTTGTTCTGGCGCTTTTCTTAATTGTATTGCCTCAAATTATCGGGTTATTCCTCAGTGAAGCCTTAACTATTGTGGGGCTTTATATCCTGCTCGGTTTGGGTTTGAACATTATGCTGGGTTACGCGGGTTTATTCGCTCTGGGTAATGTGGCCTTTTTTGCCATTGGCGCTTATACCGTGGCTGTGCTGTGCTCCCCGGAAATTCCCATTTTGGGGTTTCAAGAGGTGATGAATGTCGCAACTGGTGTACCGGAACTAATCCCGATCACCATCAGTTTCTGGTTTGCCTTGCCGATTGCCGTCATAGCAGGTCTGCTTGCCGGGCTCCTATTGGGCACACCGGTTTTAAAAATGCGCGGCGATTATCTTGCTATTGCCACCATGGGGTTCGGCGAAATTGTGCGCCTTTTACTGCTTTCGGACTGGTTGCGCCCTTATATGCGCGGCGCGCAGGGGATCAGCAAAATTCCGAAAATTGAATTTTTCGGGAAAGTTTTGCAAGGACCCATGCAGATCTATTTTATAATTTTCGCGGCTTGTCTT
>RPPU01000300.1 GCA_003819975.1 Desulfobacteraceae bacterium | reverse complement strand
AGGATTTCTGTGCCAAATGCGGGAAATGCGCCCGCGAATGCCCGTCCCAGGCTATCAGCCACGGCGACAAAATCATACATAATGGTTACGCGAAGTGGCCCAATGATGTGGAGAGATGCACCGGTATGCGTGTCGGCAACAAACACGGTTCCGGTTGCGGGGTCTGCATCAAGGTCTGCCCCTGGAACAAGCCCTATACTCCTTTTCACCGCATGATCAACTGGACCATGCGCAATGTCCCGCCGGCCAGGCGGTTTGCCATCTGGGGCGACGATCTCATGGGTTACGGCAAATCCGACAAGAATAAAAAATGGTGGCTGGATTTGGAAGATGTGGACGGGGCATTGAAAATTCCTGAAAAATAAAGAAAAATCACCCCTGCCCCCTCTTTCAAAAAAGAGGGGGACTCCTTCTGATTTTTTTCCCGGAAAAACAGCATATCCATTGGCATGCTTCGGCTTAAATCGCTTTAAAACCAATAGAGCGTCAAAACAAGCAGAATCGTTTTAATGAGTTCTCTCCTTTGAAAAGGAGAGACAGAGAGGATTTGAAACTGCTTGTATTATAGATCCAACTCGAAACCAATGTCCCATTTGCTGTGAATGATTAAGGATAAACACTCCGGGATCTCTAAAAATTGGCCTTTTGAAGAATCGACTGTTTATATTTGGCCGATTTTTAAGGGTTTCGTAGTCGATTAAGTGAATTTTTAGAGATCCCCATTCAATAAAAAGACGTTAAAGGCGCCATCTCATTTTCCAGGAGGTAAGGATTTCTGACCGCAGAGGGGAAATTATGGAGCGGGTTCTGCTACAGTCTAAAAGCCTACAGTCTATCAGCCTGCCTCACGGCCCCGTAATCGTAATGGCCGCGCTGTATTCGCTTTCCAAACCGTCTTGATCCACGGCCGTGAGGAACACGGTTTTATTGCTCCCGGAGCTCAAACCGTTGAAACGATACTCCGTTCCCGAAACCGAAGCCGTTTTATTAACGAGAATCAAAAACCGCTCATAAATGACATAGGAGACGATATCCGTTTCCGCGTTCGCTTGCCAACTCACAATCGCCTCCTTATTTTCATAACGAACGCTCAAACCTTGCGGAGCTTGGGGTTTAGGTTTGGTGCGGACCGTAACGGGATCCGAAGCATCGCTGACCAGACCGTCCTTGTCTTCCGCTTTGATCCGATACTGGTATTCCACGCCGTTTTTTAATCCGGCATCGACATAGTTTGTTTCCCCGCCGGTCCGGCCTATGCTTGAAAAAGACTCGGACCCGGTTTCCTTGCGAAAAACAACGTAATGAGCAATCGTTTCTTTATTGGCTTGCCAGCTTAACGTCGCCTTTTGAACCTGTCTCCCGACTGCCTGCACCCCTTCCGGCTTTTGCGGTCGGTTCTTGGTCCGGGCGAATGCCGCGGCATAAGTTCTGCTTTCCACCTCCACCGGATTAAAAGTGGTAACCCGGTAAAAGTAAACGGTATCGTCTTCCAGGGTTTGTAAAAAATGGCCCGCATCGAGATAATGATCAATATGGCGCTCTTTCAAAACCGTAATCAACTGATAGGGTCCGGCCTCCTGCTGGGCGCGGTAAATCTTATAACCCGAGATCTCGTCTTGCGCGACCAGGGGCCATTGCAATTGCACCTTTTTCACCAAACCGCTTTGGGCTTCCAACCCGGCGACCGGGGGCGGCGGTCCCTTGGTTCTGGCCGATACGATCATCGAAGGCCCGGTCTCGCGATCCTGATCTTCATAAACCGTCAAATAGTAATAATAAATGCGGTCGTCTTCCAGTCCGGTTCGATCCGTAAACCCGGCCGTCTTGATTTCCACGATCCGCTGAATATTTTGGAAGCCTTCATTTTCCTTCTGACTGCGATAGAGCACATACCCTTTGGCGAGCGGCGCCTCTCCCGGCTGCCATTTCAGCCGGATTTCTCGGATCCGATCGCCCTCTGCCGCAAGCTTTTCGACCGGCTCAACGGTTTTTTGACGAATACATTTTGAAAAATCACTTTCGAAGCCTTGTTGGTTCGCAGCGGTGATTTTAAAAAAATATTCCGTTCCATCATCCAACGATTGGTTCATAAAAGAAAAAGTCGCCAAAGCCGGGCGGGTTGCCCCTCCGGTATTTTGTTCTTTTACTTCCACTTGCCCGACCTGCAGATAGGAGTCATCTTCTTTCAGGCTGCGGTAAATAAAAAAGGAAATGGTTTTTCCCTCATCCGGACGCACCATCGGGTTCGGAGTCCAGAAAACAGTCACGCCCTTTACATGGCTTTCGGCCTTTAAAATAATCGGCGGTTCCGGAGTGGGTACCGACCCGGCTTGAACCAAGGCCGAAAAATCCGTTTCCGCACCCTGGGAATCATACGCTTTGATTTTATAAAAATAGGGGGTTTTGGCCTCCACTTCCGTATCCTGGTACTGAAACTCATCCGTCTGCCCGATTTTTACGAACGGTCCGGCCGCGGAAGTCGCACGGTAAATTTTATAACCGGCCTTTACAAAGGCTGCCGGTGCATTCCAAAAAAGAGTGACCTTTGATCGGCCGGGTTTGGCCGTTAATCGACAAACTTCTTTTATTTGCGTTTCTTGCGGTTTGGAGGTATCCGGAGTCACAGATTTACTTTCGAGAATGGCCTGGTTGATCTGCCCGGCCAATTCCCGCAATTCCATAGACAACTTGGCATCACCCGGCAGTTTGAGATTCTTGTTCAAAACTTCCGTTTGCCGGTCGATCTTGAACACCCGGCACTCGATGACAATGTTCGAATTTTGTTTGCCGACTTTTCCGGCCACGATGATTTCCAAGCCCAATCGATTCCCGATCGTAAAAATGTTTTGAGGATTGTCGTTCTGATGAAATTCATTTAAAAACAAAAAATGTTCCAACTCTTTGCGGTCCATGATCGCTAAAGACGGATAAGCGCCCAGGGCATTGATGAGTTGATTGGTGATGTTGGACCCATAACCCGAGGACTCGATATCCTGAATATTGAAATTAAAAATGGCCACTTTAATACGGTCGTTTTCGGGCAGGGCCGCGCAGATCCCCGGAACCATAAAGCCCAGCAAGCCAATCACAGCCATTCCGAACCATTTCAAGAAAAAATGCGGATTACATGATTTCACGATCAGACCTTGTTGTTTAGTCGAAAAATAAAACATCTACCATTCGGTAATCAGCTGTTGAATATTTTGCGCCGATTTCTCTGAAATCGGACTTGAAATCCTTTTCAATTTTTCGTCATAGCAAGCGTCCGTATATTTTTCAATCGCTTCTTCGAATTTCCGGCGTTTGACCAGCTGCTCGGCTTCATTGAAATAAAGAACCTGCAAACTTTCGAAATGTTTTAATACGCTTAATCCCATTTCGGATACTTTTTCATTGGTCAAGGCGTTGAGCACTTCGATTTCGTCGGGCAATTCCAGAGGGTCGTAGGCGATTTCGGCGCCCGGCGGGATTCCGTCATTGTAGCTGTCTTCTTCCTCTTTTTTGCCGGAAGCCGTATTGGAGAAAGTGTTTTCACCGGTCAGGGTATTGATCATTTTATAGGAAATTTCCAAAAAGGAAAAGATTTTCTTCATGCCCGATGTATAGGATATCCGTTCATAGACGGGCTGTTCCTCATAAGCAGACGGCGCCGCTTTCAATTCTTCCCGGGTCGGATTGGGATGTTTGGCTTCCCATTCCAAAAAATTCTGGGTTTTAACCCGATTCGCCCCTACTTTTAACATCACGGTCTTTTGCGACGGGTTGTCTTTGGTCGATGATTTAAAATGTAAGACATCCCCTAAAATAAATATATCGATTCCTTTCATCTTACCGACCTGCTGAGCCGTTTGCATGTCGATCAGCCCGGTTTGGCCCAATTGCAGCTCCTTAAGAATGGATTGCAAGTTCTCCCTTTCGATAATCCGGAGGTCTCCGCTCGCTTTTTGATACAGAAAAGTAATGAGTTTATTGGCCACGATCTTTCCGGCATCGGGGTTGTAACTGGGGCTCGAAAAATCGAAAACCGCGATGGACTTTTTGATCCGTCTGGAAATTTGATCATTAAGAGTGGTCATGGTTTGAAAAAGCTGGACGCGCTCCGGTTCGATCTCTTGAAGTTTATTAAGCCAAACCAGGGCATTGCCGTATTTTTCTTCAGCGGCAAAAGATTCGGCTCTTTTAGAAAGCTTTTCGCCGATACTGCCGAGCGCCGTCTTGTAAAAAGGACTGTCTTTGAAATAGGGATCATATTCGACTGCTTTCTGTAATTTATAAACAGCTTTGTTCAGCTTGTCTTCACCCGCGAATTTTATCGCTTCATTAAAACATTCTTGACTGGCTTTGATCTTGACCGCCTCCAAAAGACGGGCCGTGTTTTCGTTGTTCGAATCATAATCCAAGGCTTTGGCAATATAGACAATGGCCTGATCCCATTTTTTTTCCTGATCCGCTTTTTGTCCTTTTTCCAGATAATAGTCAGCCGAGTCATTGGCCTTGGCCTTTTGATGCCATTCGCGCGCATCCGGATAATTGGGATTCAAATCGAGCACTTTCCGGAAAGCTTGCGCGGCCGCCGGCCATTCTTCTTTTTGAACAAAGTCCATCCCTTCCTGATAATATCGCTTGGCCCCTTCTGCTTTAACCTTCACCAGCCGATCGCCCGTTTCCTCATAACCGGGGTAGCGTTCCGTAATCCGCTGCAAAACGCCCAGCGCTTCCAGCCAATCCTTATTTTCCATGGCCGTTCCCGATAATGGGTAAAGAGTTTTTATTTCCTCGATGAAAGCCTGTCGCTTTTGAGCGACTTTTTCGTTTAAAGAAGCAATGGCGAGATTGGCGGGATCGTAATCATGGGCTATTTTTATTTCTTTCAAAACCCGGTCCAAATCCGGCACATTCGGGTTCGGTGATTGAGTAAGCATGCTTTCCGCTTTTTGAAAATGAAGTTTAGCCGCCTCTTGTTTGGCTTTAGTCAAGGCCGCCTGACAATCGCTGTTTTTCGGGTCTTCCAACAAAGCTTTTTCATAAAAAGCAATCGCCTCTTCCCAACGCTGTTGTTTGCCGAGATCCTGCCCCATTTTAAAACTTTCCTGGCTGGGTACGCAGTTCCACAACCCGGCAAGAATCACCAAACTCCATAATCCGCATAATCTTTTAGACGATTTCATACGAACCTCCTTATTCGAACCGGATGGTCAAAATATTGGCTGTTTGACTCACCACCGTACAAGTCTTATGATTCAGCTTAAAATGGATCAGGTCATGAGCCAAAAATTGAATTTTACCCTTCAAATTGATTTCCAGCTCCAGGCGACCCTGATCAAAAAAACGTTGATGAATATTCTGTACGCCGCGCGCTTCCTGAACCAGCTGTTCCTGCAGAGCTTCGGCCTCCGGATACGATCCCAATCCGTTTACGATCAGAGTGATCCCGACCGTTTGATTCATTTCATTTTGCCACCATTGCACCATTTTCTCGGTCAGTTCCTGAGCCAAAGCTCTGCTTGCTTTCTCGATGGGCTCGCGGATCATATCTTTAATCCCGGGTTGTTTTTCTTCCCGGATACCCGTAGCCATCACTTCCCCGGTGTCGCTTTGGACGATCTTGGCCGTCACCGTTGCCCGATTGGCGAACATCTCCACGCCCGAAACCGTAAAGGCATTGCTGCTCGTTTGCACGCTTCCCATAATGACGATCTCGGCGCCGTATTGTTGCCCTATCTGAATCATTTTTTCCTTTTCCTGTTCCGGGGTTCCCGGCCAACCGTCCTTCAACTGAGTTCGAATGGTTTTGGAATCGGTCATCTTGAACTTTTTTTCAAGAAAAAATCCGATCAGAGCGCTTTCGGCAATCGACGCATGCACTGAAGACTCTTGAAACAAAACCATCAGCCGCGGGTTGGCCTTTTCCATAAGAATCGATTGCAATAGGCCTTCAAGCTCTTCTTTTAAAAAGACCGTTTTTACGACTGCTTCAATCGTAACCACATACTCCAAGCCCCGGGATTGATCTTCAATAATTTCAAAAGAGTCGATATAGCCGGCGTAGCGGGCGAAGATACGATCGTAGATCAACTCGTAATT
>RPPU01000299.1 GCA_003819975.1 Desulfobacteraceae bacterium | reverse complement strand
GCCACATAACACAGATCAATGGAAGCGGCCCCGGGCCGGCGCACGCCTTGCGCCCGGGACATCACATTTTTAAAACGGGCCATGATCGCTTCCGAATGTTGATGGATATCATACGGAAAACCGGTCGCCACTAAGGCATCCCGGAGCCCGGTGCAGTTTGAAACCCGGATCGGCTTTTGATTTAAAAAAGCGCCTTGACCGCGCATGGCCTCAAAAAATTCGGACATACGGGGATTGAAAACAATACCCAAAACCATCTCTTTTTTCACTTCCAGACCGATGGAAACCGCAAAAAAAGGAAAGGAGTGTGCAAAATTAGTGGTACCGTCCAAGGGGTCGATGATCCAAACCCGGTCATTGTCTCGACTCTGGCCGCTGCCCTCCTCGGTCAAAATGCTGTCCTGGGGAAAATGAGCTTTAATCAGATCCACAATGACTTTTTCAGATTGAAGATCCGCCTCGGTCACCAGGTCGATTTCACCCTTTTTTTCGATCTTTTTTAAGCGGCCGAAAAGCCCTTCCAGAATTTTACCGGCTTCCAGAGCAGCTTGTTTGCCGATCTCCAATTCATTTGAAAACATATTTTTTCCTTCTTTCAACCTAAATGTTTTATTGATCCTGAAAATCCAGGATCAAAAAAACATGAATTCCGGAAAGGTCGCCGGAAAAAGTCTGTACGACAGCAAGTCGGTTCATTATTCGTTTTTCACTTATCGACACCTTTTTGTCGATATTTTGGAATAAGGAGCCCATTCAAAACGTTCAATGATTACCGTTTTTATCTATGAACATGGGCGCTTAGCTTAACCACATTGACAAAAAGTTGTCGATAGGATTTTAAATATCGGAATTCATTTTTTATCGAACCTATTTTTTTATAAGATCGATAAAAAATCCCTGAAACTCCTTGACAATCGGGTTTTTACAGGCTATTTATTGCTGTTTTTACATAAAGGATCTCGGTTTTTAGAGATCCCGATCTCCTTGTTCCGTTAGATCCGCAAAAAAATCGCTTTAGGCGTAAGAGCGGGACCAAACTTTTCCGAACAGGGAAAACAGCCCGAAAGGAGAAACAAAATGCGTCACTACGAAACTATTTTTATCATCAAACCCAATTTGAGCGATGATGAATACAAAGCCATCGTTCAAAAGTATAATGGCATTCTTGAAAAGAATAAAGGTGTCATTATCAAAACCGACCTTTGGGGAATTCAAAGGTTGGCCTACCAGATCCGCAAAGAAGAAAAAGGTTTTTATGTCCTCCAGGACTATTGCGGCCTTTCCGGACTCACCGCTGAATTGGAACGTGAGTTCAAGCTGGATGATCGGATTCTGAATTTTCAGACTATCAAAATCGCCGATAAAGCCGATCCGGCCGAGTTGCTCCGTAAGATCCAGGAAAAAACCGCCAAAACCGAACCAGCCGCAACCGATGAAAATCAAGGCCAACCCGATCCCGGTGCAAAAACGAAAGAGGTGTCCCATGGCAATTAATCAAAACAAACGCAGAATGCCTTTTCACCGCCGGAAAATCTGCCGGTTTTGCGCTGACAGTTCCCTGGTGATTGATTATAAAGATGTCAGATCACTGCGATTTTTCACTACGGAACGGGGTAAAATTATACCGCGGCGTATCTCGGGTAATTGCGCCAAACATCAGCGTGTCCTGACCGTGGCTGTTGAACGCGCCCGGAAAATCGCCTTGTTGCCTTACACGACTTCAGTCGTTTAATAACCTGGTTTGCAAGCCGTAAACCCCCTCCATTCAAAGGCTGTTTTTTTCACAGATCTTTAGGTGGATGTTTATGAAAACGACGGATGTCTTGAGATGCGCCGGCGCGGCGATCGCCATTTTTCTGGTTGCATCCTGGGTTCCTTTTTTTAGGCCGCTGATCAGTCTGCTGACCTCCCTGCTTTTTCTCTATTTTGCCTCAAAATCAGGGCGTTTGCAGGGAATTTTGATTGTAGCTTTTTCATTGCTGATCATCAGCGCAATTGCCGGTTTACTGGCGCGCACGGACATTATTTTTTTATTTGTTGAATCCGGGCTGATTGGCTTGGTCTTGGCCGAACTCTTTCGTCACGAGCTTTCCTTTGGTCATACCATGCTTTGGGGCACGATAGCACTGCTGGCTTTTGAAGTTTTGGTTTTATATCTGTTCAGCCCATCCGGAGATGCCTCACCCCTGGAATTATTCCTGGAGACAGGGCGGGCGCGGATTAAAGCGTTCTTCGCGATCTTTGAAAAAACGGAATCTGCCGCGCTGAATGATCAGCAGGCCCAGATCATGATCAAAATCTTTGAACAAATCTATCCTGCTTTGCTGGTCATGGGAACGGCTTTTGTGATCTGGATAAATATCGTGTTCAGCAAAATCTTTTTTCTTCGGATCGGCCTGAAATACCCTGATTTCGGAGCCTTGGATCAATGGTTTGCTCCGCTTTCAATGGTTTGGATTACAATCGCCGCGGGTTTCGCTTCCTTTTTCGCGGCAGGCAGTATAAAATTCCTGGCCATCAACCTTATTGTCATTTTTGCGGCCATTTATACCTGGCAGGGGTTGATGATTATGATGTGTTTTTTCAATAAATACCGGATATCGATTTGGCTCGTATCCGGTATATGTTTACTCATTTTTTTTCAAGGGTACCTTTTGCTGGTCTTGACCCTGGCCGGGCTCTTTGACCAGTGGATTGATTTTAGAAAACTAAGGCAGCCGGCCGTTAAAAATCCGGAAGACGACTTTGAATGAACCCGATTTCAACCGGACCCGGATTTGGGATGCGCCTGTCTGTTCATTTTAATGGATTGTAAAGATGGAGGAATGGAATCATGAAAGTTATTTTAAAACTCGATAAGGACGATCTCGGCTTTGAAGGGGATGTGATCAATGTTTCCAAAGGTTATGCCCGAAATTTCTTGATCCCCCAAGGCATTGCTTTGGAAGCGACCGACGGCAATGCGAAAATGATAGAAGCGCGCCGCGCGAAAATCGAAGTCCGTAAAGTCAAAGCCCAGGAAGAAGCCGACCGGCTTAAAGAAAAACTGAACGGCCTCGAAATCACCATTGCCCAAAAAGTGGGCGAAGAGGAGAAGCTGTACGGCTCCGTCACCACCATGGACATTGCCGAACGTCTCGAAAAACAAGGGGTTGTGGTCGACCGCCATAAGCTGATTTTGGAAAAACCGATCAAGACCCTGGGGACTTTTGAAGTGTCGATGAAAATAAATCCCAAGACCACGGCCAAAATCAAGGTCATCGTGGTTCCGGAACAGCAATAATATTTTTTGCGATTTAAAAGCATTGCAAAAAATATAAAAGATCACTGGGTTTCGCCTCGCCGTCTTCGCGGGCGGCATACGGGTTTGTCGGGCATTAAAAAAAACCGGAGAATATCAATATATTTTTGATAATGACCCATGGCTCAAGGCAAAGAAAAAGATATCTCTATTCCCTTAAAGATCCCGCCCCAGAATATTGAAGCGGAGCAAGCTATTCTGGCCGGGGTCTTGATCAATAACGACGCCCTGAACCAGATCGTGGATCTTTTAACCGTTGAGGATTTTTACCGGGAAGCTCATCAACTCATTTTTGAGAGCATGATCGAGCTGTATCACAACAATGAACCGATCGATCTGATCACCCTCTCCCATCATCTTAAGAGCAAAGGCTCCATCGAGCAGGTCGGCGGCCCCGATTATCTCGCCTCCCTGGTCGAAGCCGTCTCCACCTCGGCCGGTGTCGCCTACTATGCCGAAATCGTGCGGGACCTCTCGGTCCGCCGCCGGCTCATCAATCAATGCTCCCTTATTTCCGAATCCTGCTTCCAAAGCTGGAATAAGACCGATGAACTGCTGGACCAGGCCGAACAATCCATTTTCGACATTGCCGAAAAAAAGATCAATGAAAATTTTTCCAGCATGGAAGACGTGGTCAAAACCAGTTTTAAAAAACTGGAAAGCATTGCCGAACAGGAAGGATTTCTGACCGGTATCCCGACCGGCTTCAAGGATTTCAACCGCCTGACCACCGGGTTGCAGCCCTCGGACCTGATCATCATCGCCGGCCGGCCCAGTATGGGCAAAACCGCCCTGGCCCTGAACGTGGGTTATCACGCCGCCGCGGAAACCGGCAAAGGCGTGGTGGTCTTTTCCCTGGAAATGTCCAAGATGCAACTGGGCATGCGGCTTTTAAGTTTTCATTCCGGCATTGACGCCAGCAAATTGCGCACCGGATTTTTAAGGGACGCGGATTGGGCCAAACTGACCGAATCGGCCAATCAACTTTCCGAACTGCCCATGTTTATCGATGACACCTCCTGGCTCAGCGTACTCGATATGAAAGCCAAGTGCCGCAGACTTCTGAAAAAACGCGAACTCGGCATGGTCATTATCGACTACTTGCAATTGATTCAGGGTCGGCGCTCGGCCGAATCGCGCCAAACCGAAATTTCCGAAATTTCCCGGTCTCTCAAGGCGATCGCCAAAGACCTGAATGTTCCGGTCGTGGCTCTTTCGCAGCTGAACCGCAAAGTCGAAGACCGGCCCAATAAAAAGCCCCAACTGGCCGATCTTCGGGAAAGCGGCGCCATCGAACAGGATGCGGACGTCATCGTCTTCATCTATCGCGATGAAGTCTACCATCCCGAAAGCGAAGAAAACCGCAATATCGCCGAAATCATCCTGGCCAAACAGCGGAACGGCCCGACCGGCGGGTTCAAACTGACCTTTCAAAAAGAATCCACCCGCTTCCAGGATTTTGCCGGGGAACAGAGCGAGCAATACGAATAGTGACTCAGGCAGCCAGAAGCCAGAATTCAGGAGTCAGAATAAGGGAATAATTTCTGTTGGGCGGTTATTTATCTCGGACATTCTCCCGATCTGAAACCTATTCGCTGGTTATTCTGAATTCTGGCTTCTGAATTCTGACTTCTGAGGTTATTACCCATCGACAAAATTTTCGGAAAAATAACCGGCCTCAAAGCCGGCCAAGTGCAATCGCTCCAGAAAATGTATTGCCGCCGGATTTCGGGCCGTGAAATCATCACCCATGAATGGACCCGCCGGCTTGCCGCTATTTCGCATGAACTCAATAAACAGGTCGCGCTGCTCGTCACCCGCAAAGGAGAAATCGCTTATGTGGCGGTTGGGGATTACAAACAAGTTCAGCTGCCGGATCTGAAGGATTACAGCCCGGGCCTGGGACGGTTGCGCGGTTTGCGCTGTATCCATACCCATCTGCATAACGAAGGTCTCTCCGGAGATGACTTGACCAATCTGGTGCTCTTAAGCCTGGACCTACAAGCATGCATCCAGGTTGATGAAAACGGCATTCCCGGCGCTATTGAATATGCGCATATATTACCTGAAAATAAAAAGGGTGAAAAATGGAGCGTGACCCGGGTGGCGGACATCGGCCAATTGCAGGTGGACTTTCTCGATTTGATCCAGGCCCTGGAAGCGGAATTTTCGCGTCGCAGCCGGACCCATCATCTGGCCAAAAAGGAAAAAGCGATCCTGATCGGGGTGACCACGGCTCCGGCCTATAAAGCCAAAGATTCCATGAACGAATTGCGCGATCTGGCCCGCTCCAATAACCTGGAAGTCGTGGATATGATTCTGCAGCATGTGCACACCATCAATCCTCGCTTCCTGATCGGCAAAGGCAAACTTGAGGAAATAGTGTTGCGCGCCCTGCAGACCGGGACCGAATTGTTGGTTTTCGATAACGAACTGACCCCGAATCAGGTGCGCTCTTTGACCGACGCCACGGATCTTAAAATTATTGACCGCAGTCAGCTTATTTTGGATATCTTTGCCCGGCGCGCCATTACCCGCGAAGGAAAAATCCAGGTCGAACTGGCCCAGTTGAAATATCTGCTTCCCAGATTGGCCGCCAAGAATACGGCCATGTCCCGTTTGACCGGCGGGATTGGCGGTCGGGGCCCCGGTGAAACCAAACTGGAAATCAACCGCCGTCGCGCCTATGAACGTATTACGCGGCTGAATGATGAACTGGAAGCCGTCAAACGCCAACGCCAGGAACGCCGCCGTTTGCGCAACAATCGGGGTATTCCGATCCTCTCTAT
>RPPU01000298.1 GCA_003819975.1 Desulfobacteraceae bacterium | reverse complement strand
CGCCACCACCTGGGTGGACGCAGAGTTGGTCCGCGCCGCTGCCCGCGCGTACAGCCGCGCCAAACCGGCCGCCCTCCAATGGGGCAACGCCATTGAACAAAACCATCGCTGTTTTGACGCCACTCGTGCCTTGGTCTGCCTGATGGCGATCTGCGGCAACCTGGATGTAGCCGGCGGCAATATTCAACCTCTAGACCCCCGCTTCATCCGTCTGGGAGAACTGGTGCGGGCCGAGCGCTTGCCCTCCAAGCAAAAAGAAATGCTCCATGCTTACCACGGCGCCATCCCCCGCCTGATGAGTGTGCCCCCGGCCTATTTCCGTAAAGCAATCTTGGAAGGCTTTCCCTATCCGGTCAAAGCCGCTTATTTGCAAGGCACCAATCCCCTGATCACCTATGCCGACAGTCCTTTAACTTACCGGGCGCTGCAAGCCCTGGATTTTTTGGTTGTCGCCGATATTTTCATGACCCCCACGGCCCTGCTGGCCGACCTGGTTCTGCCGGCTGCCACGACTTTTGAGTTCAACGATATCGGCCATTGCGGATTGGGTCACGGGTTTATCCTGGCGCGGCCCAAAGTCGTAAACCCGCCCGAGGAGTGCTGGCCCGACATCAAAATTCTGAATGAACTCGGCAAGCGTGTCTGCTCTCCGGACGACTGGTTTGAGAATCATGAAGAATTACTGGATGAAATCCTCAGGCCCGGCGGCTTAACCTGGTAGCAGTTTGTCGAAAAAAGCCATTTGCAAGGGCCTGAACAATTCCGGAAATACTTGAAAAGCGGCTTTAAGACCCCCAGCGCCAAGGTGGAACTGGCTTTGAGCAAAGCCGCTGAGCTCGGGGTTTCCGCCCTGCCCGACTTCATAGACCCGCCTCCCGACGACCCCGATTATCCCCTGGCGCTCACCAGTTGCAAGAGCCGCTTTTATCTGCACTCCTCTTATCGCTGGGTCCAGGGTTTGCGCAAGGAGCGACCCTTTCCCAAAGTGGAGATCCATCCCCAAACCGCCGCACCCCACGGCATTCATGAAGGCGATGAAGTCGTGATCCGCACGCCCCGGGGCTCCATCGTTCAGATCGCGCATCTGACCGAAGATCTGCATCCGCGGGTGGTGAACGCGGCCTATGGCTGGTGGTTTCCGGAAAACGGACCAACGGGTCTTTATAATTGGCAAAAGTCCAATTACAACATGCTCACGTCCGTGGAAGGGTTGGGTAAAGAATTCGGTACGCCGGACCTCAAAGGCTTCAACTGCCGGATCCAACGGCACATGCGCTCCGCCGGCTCTTAGAATTCCTATAACCCTATCACTATCTCCAGAGATCCTTTCATGCAAATCGCAATCGGGATTCCGATCTGCCCCCCCATTTTCTTAAATGATGCGCCAATTGGTTTGTTCGACGATTTAAGGCTTCATAACCAACTTCTTTTGCGTACCGGGCAAAGTTACAAAAAAGCTTTTGTTTGTTATATGGCTTAATGCTTTCAAGTCGGTCACTGTTTCGGCATTCAATTAAAAGCGTTTTATTTGAAAAGTCACAAATAGGATACAAAAAATAAAATTTTCTGATTAAAATGCGCCTAAGTAATTAATTAATTTTTTTATTGATTTTTTGCAAATTTTCATTATTCTATCCCCTCTTAAACAAAGGGCGCTTTGATTGTTTTAAAATATCCGGGTTTTATTATGGAATGGCATAAATAAAAAACATGAATTCCGCCTGTCCCGCCTTAGCATAATGAAGGCGGACAAGATCGATAAAATAAGGCCCGCACGACGGTAAGCCGGTTCATGATTCACTTTTTGCTTATCGGCAACTTTTTTGTCGGTCGTGGGCCTAAGCCCCCGTTTGTAGCCTTTTAACGCCAACCCCCTTTGAAAAATTTCATGGCGGAGACGACGATGCAATTGGATGCGATCAAACAATCACTCAGTGCCTATTTGAAAAAATTCATTCAAAAAGAAATAGCCGCAGATGATGAAATCATTACCTCCGGCTTGGTCAACTCACTCTTCGCCATGCAACTCATTTTGTTTATCGAAAAAGAATTCAGCCTGAAAATTGGCAATGAGGATTTGGATATCAAAAACTTCAATTCCCTAAACGCCATATCGCGCTTCGTGGGGAACAAAAAGGGACTGACGATATGAGACGGATACAAAAATGGAACTTGATTTAAACGCCGAACAACTAATCGCAAAAGCTTCTTTCAAGGGATTTGCGGATAGGGAAATCTTAACTATTGCGGATCAAAATGATGTTGATGAAATCACCTCGCAAACGCTTCTGAATGCGCTGGCGGAAAAAGGATATTGGGGCGCCCTGATCCCTCGGAAATATGGCGGTCTGGGCATGGACCCCATGAGTTATGGTCTGCTCTGTGAAGAAATCGGCCGGGGCAGCATCTCGGTGTTAAGCTTGCTCACGGTTCAGGCCATGGTATCGACGGCCATTCTGAAGTGGGGCGATGACGCTCAAAAAGAAAAATATCTGCGCCCTCTTGCCGAAGGTCAAATGCTGGGCGCCTTTGCCCTGTCCGAACCGGAAATCGGCAGCGACGCCAAAAGCATTACCAGCGCGGCCGAACCTCAAAATGACGGTCATGTCTTGAATGGTCGTAAAAAATGGGTCTCCGGCGGCCAAATCGCAAGTCTCTTTTTAGTTTTGGCTCAATGTGCCGGTCAACCGACCACTTTTCTGATTGAAAAACCTCTCCCGGGATTCCGGATTGAACCGATTAAAGGCATGTTGGGATTTAAATCGGCCATGTTGGCGGAATTACACTTTGATCATTGTCTTATTCCGGCCGGCAACCTCCTCGGAAAAGCCGGTTTCGGTTTCAGCCATGTAGCCGGTACAGCTCTGGATCAGGGTAGATTTTGCATTGCTTGGGGAAGCGTCGGATTATCTCAAGCCTGTTTACAGGCTTGCGCCGAGTATGTTTCTCAACGCAAACAATTCGGTCGTCCCCTGATCGATCATCAACTGGTCCAAGAAATGTTGGCGGATATGCATACCCACACTCAAGCCGCGCGACTGCTCTGTTATGAAGCCGCATATTTGAAAGCGAAAAGCGACCCGCGGCTCATAGCCGCCACATCCATGGCTAAATATTTCGCCGCCAAAACCGCCATGAAATCCGCTGCCGATGCCGTTCAAATTCACGGCGCCAACGGCTGCAGCTCGGACTATCCGGTTCAACGGTATTTTCGGGACGCCAAAATCCTCGAAATTATTGAGGGCAGCAACCAGATTCAGCAGACCGTTATTGCCAGATATGCCGCCCAATCGTTCTGACATTCATCCGGAAAACGGCGTATGCCGACAAGTGCACGGTCCCTCAATATTTTTATCAATAATCGAACTTACCGGATTTTGTTAATAAGGAGAAAACGATGAATCCGACCTGCCGCGATGCCAAAGGGACCAAAACCAAATGTGTGGTATGGGACTTGGACAACACCTTGTGGAACGGCGTATTATTGGAGGGTCCGGTCACCCTGAATCAGGATGTGATCCATATGATCCGGATTCTGGACCAAAGAGGAATTTTAAATTCCATAGCCAGCAAGAACGATTTCGACCATGCCGTGCATCAATTAAAGGAATTCGGGATCGAGCCGTTTTTTTTATATCCTCAAATCCATTGGGGCCCCAAATCGTCCTCCCTGAAAAAAATAGCGGAACAGATCAACATCGGCCTGGATACGCTGGCCTTCATCGATGACCAGCCGTTTGAATTGGATGAAGTGGAATCCGTGCATCCGCAGGTTTTAACTATTCCAATCTCCCAAAAAAATCGTCTTTTGGATATGCCCGAAATGAATCCCGAATTTATCACCGCGGATTCAAAAAGCAGACGTCTTATGTACTTACACGATATGGAGAGAAAAAAAGCGGAAGAATGTTTCGACGGCCCGGCTGAAAGTTTCCTGGCTTCATTAAAAATGAAATTCACGATTTCCAAAGCGGACAAGGAAGACCTGAAACGCGCCGAAGAACTGACCGTTCGCACCAATCAATTAAACACCACCGGCTACACCTATTCGTATGATGAACTCGAATATTATCGCACATCCGAAGATCACATCCTGTTGATAGCCGGTTTGGAAGATAAATACGGCACCTATGGAAAAATCGGCCTGGTTCTCATTGAATGTAAACCGGATGCCTGGCTGATCAAACTGCTTTTGATGTCCTGCCGGGTCCTATCGCGGGGTGTCGGCAATATTCTGATTGCACATATCCGCAACGAAGCTAAAAAAAACAAGGCGGCTTTACGGGCCGAGATGATCTCAACCGATCGCAATCGGATGATGTACATGACCTATAAATTCAACGGATTTTCCGAAATCCGGACCGATGGCGCATTTACGTTGTTTGAAAACGATTTAAATCAAATCCCCGCATATCCCGCTTACGTGGATATCCGGGTCGAGCTTTAAACCGGGAGCTGAGAGTCGGGGAACGAATATCTCCGACCCGGGTGAACCGGATCGACACCAACGGCCGAATGTTCAGGTAACCGATCGAGAGGCCGGTCTTTTCCAGGAATTCAAAATCAAGGTTTTAAAAGGAGCATCACGCGGATGGAAATTAAAAAAATAGGCATTATCGGCGCCGGGATTATGGGCAGCGGAATCGCGACTAATTTCGCATCCGAACATTTTGAGGTTGTCTTGACAGACATTTCGGAAATCGCGCTGGAAAAGGCCCGAACCGGCATGGGCAACTTTCTTCGTTTCCAGGTGATGTTGAAAAAAACCATCGGCGCCCTTTCCCCGGAAGAAGTTCTTAAACGCATCCGATTCACGACCCATTATTCGGACCTGCAGGATGTTCACTATGTCGTCGAAAACGTCACGGAGAACATGGAAATCAAAAAAGAAGTCTATCGAACAATCGACGGTATCTGTCCGGGAGATGTGATTTTTGCCTGCAATACTTCGGCGATTCCCATAACCAAAATCGGTTCGTTCACCAAAAGACCGGACAAAGTGCTCGGCATTCACTTCATGAATCCCGTACCGCTGAAAAAATCCGTGGAGATGATCCGGGGCTATCACACGTCCGATCAAACGATCGAAATTTCGAAGAATCTGTGCAAGCAGATCGGAAAAGAAAGCATTGTCGTCAACGATTCCCCCGGATTCGTTTCCAACCGAGTGCTCATGCTGACCGTCAATGAAGCTGTTTTCCTGGTACATGAAAATGTGGCTTCCGTGCATGATATCGATCAGATATTCAAATCCTGCTTTGAACACAAAATGGGACCCTTGGAAACGGCCGACCTGATCGGGCTCGATACCATTCTGTATTCTCTTGAAGTCTTATATCAGAGTTTTAACGACGATAAATTCAGGCCCTGCCCGTTACTCAAAAAAATGGTGGACGCCGGCCTCCTCGGCCGCAAAAGCGGGAAAGGCTTCTATCCTTATTGAACGGATCTTTTTGAAGAAAAATATGTGAGTCAAGTGGTCTCCTGGCCGTGACCCCGCCCAGGAGTGTTTTTGAAAGTGATGCGATGCCGACGGTGACCATTCAAAAAATCCTCGATACGTTGAACACGCTCAAGGCGACGATAAGCGTCGACGATGATCGCCTGGTGTTGCATGCCGCCAAAGGAACGATTTCCGAGGAACTGAAAGCGGAATTAGCCGCAAACAAACGGGATATGATCGTCTATTTGCAATCGTTGCAAACGACGGAGAGTGAAGCACCGCTTCCCGACTCGCCGGACAGGGTTTACCCGCTCTCTTTTCCCCAACAACGCTTGTGGTTCTTGGCCCAGGCCCTTCAGGAAAGCGTTGTTTTCAACCTCCCGATTTTGATGGATATCCGGGGCCCGATTGATTTCAGCATTCTTTCCGACTGCTTGATAGATCTCGGGAATCGTCATGAAGCGTTTCGAACCCGATTTGTTCTTAAACAAGGGATTCCGACCCAAGTCATCTCGGGCAAAACCGACCTGCGCCCCGAATGGATCGACCTGAGCCTGCTTGATGAATCGGCAGGCGAGGAACAAAGCCGACGGATCATGGCGGAAAGAATTCAGAGACCTTTCTCATTCGAACATCCGCCCTTGGCCAGGAT
>RPPU01000297.1 GCA_003819975.1 Desulfobacteraceae bacterium | reverse complement strand
GAAGCCGCCACCGGCTCCGGCCAAATTCTGACCGGCAGTGCACCGGCCGAAGGGGCAACCGTCAGCGTGGAAGCATTGGCCGTCAAATATACCGGAGCCGACATCGGTTCCCAGGGCACCGTTAAAATCACCATGGGCGCGGCCGAACTTTTTCAACGCGCCCTGCATGATATGACCAACACCATTGACGGGTATTTGGATTTCAGAATGGAATCCATTACGGAAAGCGTCGACAGTCTCAATACGCAAATAGAAGAAATGGAAGACCGGCTGAACCGCAGAATGGAAATGCTGGTTAACCGTTTTGTCAATATGGAAACCGCCCTCAGCCGGATCCAAAACATGAGCAACTGGCTGAGCGGACAAATTAATTCGGCGAACCGGGGCTGGGCCTAGCGGATGATCGTCATTCGCTTATTGTAAACCTATCAAATCATAAGGAGGATCATCGTGTACGGGAAAATACTGGCTCAATATCAAAGGACCAAAGTGGAGACAGCGGGTAAAATGGACCTGGTCATCATGTGCTATGAAAAAACCCTGCAAGCCCTTCATGAAGCCAAAACCTTTTTTGAAGCCAATGAATTTGAAAAAAAAGCGCATAAACTTCAATTGGCTCTTGATATCATTCATGAGCTGCAGGTTTCCCTTAATTTTGAAAAGGGCGGCCAGATTGCCGCCAACCTGGACTCCATTTACAACTATATCAGCCGTCGGCTGCTGCAAGGCGACATCGAAAAGCATACATCGGCCTATGACGAATGCATCCATATTTTAAGCGAGCTTAAGGAAGCTTGGGAAAAAATCGACACCGCCCAGGCTGAGGGCAGCCGGATATCCCCGGCTGCGCAGACCGAAAAAATAAATATCTCCAGATTGGCTGCCTGAAATTAATGAATTTTCCCTATTTTGCCGATGTATCTATCAGGATAGGTGTGTGGCCTAATCCGTATACAACCCTGCCGCAAAGGAACAGGCACGCCTAGGCGGCCGGGATCTTCGGAAGTCAGGGACGATCGCCGAAGAGGCAAAAGTGTCAGGGAGGATAATAGGATGCAAGCTTTGGAAAATATTGTATCAAAGGAGATCAATGAAGCGGGTCAGGTTTTTACCCTTCGGCCCCAAAAAGCTTCGCTACAAAAAGAAAAACCAACCGAATCACGCGCCGACCCCCGGGATGATAACAGAACCGAACACGAAAAAATCACCCAAGTGGCCGAAGCCATGGATAATTATCTAAAATCGACCCAAACCAACCTTCAGATTCAAGTTTTCCAAAAAACAGGCGATGTGATTGTACGCGTGATCTCTGAAGACGACGGCAAAGTCATTCGGGAAATTCCGCCCGAGGAAATGCTGAATCTGGCGGCCAAGATGGAAGAAATGGTCGGCACGCTCTTTAATGAAAGTGTTTGACGCCCGATCTGAATAAAGCACCGGATAAGGCGGGGCCATGAATGCGTTGAAACTAAAAAGCCTCATCGTGGATGACGATAAAAAATTGTTGCCGGTCTTAAAAAGCCTGCTCATGGAAGAAGGACATGAAGTCACGACTTGTGACGACGGTGCGACCGCCATTCAGATCTGCCGGCGGGAAAAGTACGACCTGATCATTACCGATCTCATGATGCCCGGTGCCAGCGGTTTGGACGTGTTGAAAGAATCCCGTAAGCTCTTTCCCGAAACATTGGTGATCCTGATCACCGGCTTCGCCTCCCTGGAAACGGCCATTCAGGCCATTCGCGCCGGCGCTTACGACTATATTGCCAAGCCGTTTAAATTGGATGAAATAAAAATTGTAACCAAAAATGCCGGCGAGAAAATTCTCCTGGTTCGCGAAAACCGCCGGCTGCTGCAGGAGCTTCAGGAGGCTTATCAGGAATTGCACCTGCTCAAAAGAATCATGGGAACCGAAGGCAAACAACCCGAAGAGAGCGGCAAACCCAATCGGTCTTTCATTGCCGGCAACTTGCTGACCCATTATTATGTGGAAAGACAAGGCGCCGCGACCGCGCCGTTTTTAGCGGATCTGGAACGCATGACGACGCTTAGGGAAAAAGGATTTTTATCCGAAGAGGAATTCAACCTATGCAAGGCCAAGCTGTTAAAGCATCTCCCATAAAAAACGCCCACCCCCATCTGCAATACTTGGATATCATGGTGGTGGACGACGAAAGCACGATTTGCGAGACGCTGCTGCTCTATTTGCAACACCTGGGGGTCCGGCATGTGGCCACGGCCCAAAGCGGAGAAATAGCGCTGGAAGTACTCGAACAAGCCCATTATGACTATGTCTTTGTGGATTTAATGATGCCCGGCCTGAACGGCATCGAAGTGCTTAAAAAAATCAGTGAATTCGACTATCCCGTCAGCGTCATCATCATGACCGGTTACCCCTCCATGGACATCGTCATGGACGCCATGCACAGCGGCGCCGCCGATTTTCTGGTCAAACCCTTTCGTTTTGAAGATGTCCGGCTTTCCCTGGAGCGAATCCAGAAAGTGCATCAACTGATGCAGAAAAATTGGCTGCTGAACGAGGAACTCGCCAAAAAAAAAGAAGTCGAAGAACTCAATCGCCAACTGCAAAAACGCATCCGGCTGCAAACCATCCTTTACAATGTCATCGATTCCCTTTCCAAAATCAACCGCACCGACAACCTCTATCAATATGTGGTCACCAAGGCGGTTGAATACTGCAACGCCCAAAAAGCCTGTTTTATGTTGCATGACCAGGGCAATTCCCATTTGCTGGCCCTGGCTCAACACGGGTTGCCCTATTTCGAACCGGGTGTCAAAGCCGCGATTACCAAAGATGCCGAAGGCCGGAAAATCCTTGACTTTCAATTTCTGGCTTTTCATTTCGGACAATCCACCGACCCCCTGGTTCCCGTGGACCAGGTTTGGCGAAACCACGACTTTATGGTGATCCCTTTTAATATCCGCAAAGAACCGTTCGGACTGCTGCTGATCGGCGGCAAACAAGGCAAATTCGGATTCGACAAAGAAGACGAATTTATCCTGAAATTCCTGGCTGAAAAAAGCGGCCTGAATATCGAAAACCTGGCCCTGTACGACAACCTCAAGCACAGCCTCATGGCCACCCTGATGACCCTGGTGAGCGCCATTGAAGCCAAAGACGCCTATACCCAGCAACACTCTTCACGCGTGACCCAATATGCGCTCGACATTGCCGGCGAAATGGGTTGCGATCACGATGACCTGCAGAGGATCAACGCCAGCGCCCCGCTCCATGATATCGGCAAGATCGGCATCAGCGATAATATCTTGAACAAACCCGGGCAACTGACGGCCGAAGAGTTCAGCCACATCAAGACCCACCCCCTGATCGGCGTGAATATCGTGACCCCCTTGGGCCTCGACAGCGAAGAGCTCGCCATTATCCGCAACCATCATGAACGCTGGGACGGCCGCGGTTATCCCGACGGCTTGAACCAAACCGAAATTCCGCGCTTGGCCCGTATCTTGGCCGTTGCCGACGCCTTTGACGCCATGAACAGCAACCGGGCCTATCGTAAAGCCCTTTCCCTGGATATCTGCATAAAGGAACTCAATGCGCACAGCGGCACCCAATTTGATCCCGAGGCGGTCAAAGCCGCCCTATCGGTCTTAAGCCGCACCGTGACCTGACAGGGCCCTGACCCTGTTTCTACATAAAAGGCCGATCTTCCCCAAGGAAGATCGGCCTTGCTTTTTCACCTTCTTATGCCTGTCCGCCGTACAAGTTTTTCAGAAGGCGGACCACGATTTTATCGGTAATCGCAGGCTTTAGCCTGCGTAACCGAGTCTAAAAACATTTAAGCTGGAATCTATTCTCTTCAGCGTTCTCACCTTCTCACGTTCTTACTTTCACACACTCCCACTTCTATCTCCAGATCCCCTCGGTCCGGTTCACCTTGCCCGCCGAATCAAAACCCACGCCGATATTTTTGCTGAACCGCCGCCGGAGATAAACCCACAGATCGGCGCTCATGATATTCTGGTAAGTCTTCTGCGCCGTTTGATCGCGTCCCAGATTGCTCGGCGGCCCCATGGCAATATACACCTGTTCCTTGGTCATCCCGACCCTGGCGATCGTATCTTTGATGGCGGCCTGCACCTCCGCTGAAAAACCTTTCATATTCACCGGGGCTTTCACCACGAATTTCTCCAGGAATGAATCGCCGTCCGCGCCCGTATCTAGCGTATAGGAAGCGCCGCTCTCCGCATTAACCAAGGTCGCCTTTGAGCCGTTGCGGGTGACTTTCAGTTTGGTGTTCACCGGAATAAAATTCACGGCCGCCTGCCAATTGAGCCAGGTGATCTGGTTGCCTTCAAGCACTTTCAAATTGCAGCGCGCATAATAAATCTCCTCCGCGGCCCAGGCTCCCGCGGCAAACATTAAAACAACTGCAATAAAACCGATTAAAATCATTTTTCTATTCATCGCTATTCTCCTTTTAAGACTTATTGATTTTTATTTAAAAATTCTTCCCCGCTCAGGATCGATTGACCGAAAATATCCTTCAAAGGGCTTTTTCCCGTTGTTTCGGTTTGTTCCACAAAAGCCTTGTACCGCCGGCGGCTTTCGCTTTCTTCCGGGTAGAATGAGGCTAATATCATGGAAGGGCGGTGAAGCCTTCTCTCAATGCTCCTTCTCTCAGATTTTTATCGAGGCAGACGAATTCAAGATCTTGAGGCGTTTCTTCAGCCCATATAAGAGCGGCTGCGAGTTGGAGGGCATCTGCCGCTCGGAGCGGATGAACAGCCAGAAGCCTTTCCGCGCGTTGCCGGACACGCTCGCCCGGCAGCACTTCGGACCAAGCCGTTGCCAGCGCAAATAGGATCGTCCGTGCATTCATCAACGTCTTCACCTGAAGCGCTCCTTCACGCCGCCGGCGCTCCAGTGCCGAAAGGCATTCAATGCGCGTGGACCACCATACCACCATATCCTCATCGATTTTTAATATTTCTCCCGCTTGCACGGAAGCCGGTTCATTCAGGCACAAAGGGATAACGGCGGAGGAATCCCAGAATTTCATTTTCCATCCTCCCGCTCTTGGATAAGGGCTTGCAGCGCCAACCCCTGGGGATCCTTGCCTCGCGGCATGTTCCAGAAATCCGAAGGAAGTTTGCCGGTACCGAGTTTTAACAATCCCTCCCTTTCTATTTTCAGAAGAGACTGGCGGAGCCTTTTTTTTCCGGAAATCGGGACGATACGCGCCACCGGTTTTCCCCGGTCGGTGATCAACACCTCGGCCCCGCTTTTCACTTGGTTCAAATAATCGCTCAGCCGCGCTTTTAATTCCGATATCGGCGCTGTTTTCATTAAACACCTCATGTCTATTGCATTATGACTATTTTAGTCATTTTCATATCATCTGTCAACCCTTATAATTTTGCGGGTGATGCCCTATATGAAAGGGACGGATGTCTTCAGGCTGAATTTGAATTAATTTTGGGACAGGCAAATTATTCAAAAACACTCTTCACCACCCTATTTATTACACAAACTTCTTCAACCTTTGCACAATAAATTAGGGACAGGCAAATTATTCAAAAACAGCCTTCACCGCCCTATTTATTACACAAACTTCCATTTCTGCACGATGACGATTGGATTTTCAGCGGAAACTGCTAACGATAAAAGCAAGAATCTCTTTTTGCGGATAAGAATAGGTCCAAAAATTTTGCTTAAACAAAAGGAAGACTATCCCGGTAAAATCGTAAAAAATCGAAAGTGTCAAAACCAACCGACTTTTTTTCTTATAAACCGGCTACGACAACCGCTTAAGCGAATAGATACCCTCCAACCCCTGAATCTTTTTCGGCTCTTTTTCATGCCGGCAGGTAAAGTAATCCTTAAACCGCTGAAAAAGCCGGCTCACATATTCCTGAGTTCCGATAATGCCGCTGTCGCTAAAATAGCGGGTCCGGTATTTAAATCGAGCAATGGCATCCAAATCGGCCGCTTTAGCCTGTTTATCTTTCACTAAGCCGCCCTTGGCATAAACATATTGCCGGTAATAGCGTATTCGTTCGCTTTCATCTTTAACCCCAAATTCGGCCAATCCGAAATCCAACGATAAAAACGCCTCT
>RPPU01000296.1 GCA_003819975.1 Desulfobacteraceae bacterium | reverse complement strand
GGCTCAGTATTGAGCTCCGAAATCACCCCTCGGGAGTGCCGACCTTGTACAACGATGGGGAAGGCCACATGCACCGATTCGCCAGCGCGAGAATCGACGCAACTCTCCGGAGTCAGAGACCTGAGCATGCATACACGACGGTATAAGGCTTTTGTAGGACAAACCGCAACGGAAAAAAGCCCGTTAAAGGCTATTTTCGGTCAATCGATCCTGGGCGGGGAAGAATTTTTAAAAAAGTTAAGCAAGTGTTAAGGGGGAAAAAGGTCGGCAATGAGATTGTGAACCGGAAGCGGTTCCAGGAAAGGCCGCGTGAAACGACGATTCTTTCCGAAACCGCGCGGAGTTTTGTTATAGCGGAAAAAGAGATTTTAGAGACAAAGAAGAGAGGCTTTTTTACGAAGGATTTTACAATCTATTTAATGAAGCGGTACTCCGGCATGTTCAATAACGAGATTGCGGCGGTTTTCGGAGGGCGGCATCCGAGCTCCATGATCAAAATAGCCCAAAGGACAGAGCAAAAAATTGGAAGCGATCGGGAATCCAAGGCGATTGCCGACGGGCTAATTTCAATTTTCAAGGCCTGCTAAACACATAAATGAAAGAATCAGTCGATGTCACCATTATTGGTGCGGGAGTTGTCGGATTGGCGATTGCCGAGGCCGTGGCGGCGAAAAATCGTCAAGTTGTCGTTTTGGAAAAAAACGATTCTTTTGGTCGAGAGACGAGTTCGAGGAACAGCGAAGTTATTCATGCGGGTATCTATTATCCGAAAGAATTTCTAAAAAGCCGCCTCTGCTTGAAAGGCAACCGCCTTGTCTATGCGTGGTGCGAAAAGCACCGTGTTCCTCATCGGCGAATCGGCAAGCTCATCGTGGCTACGAATAAAGAGGAATGCGACGATTTGGAGCGTATTAAAATCACGGCAGAAGACAATGGTGTTGAGAGACTTGAACACCTGGGACAGGCGCAGCTCAAAGCTAAAGAGCCTGAAGTGAGCGCTTTGGCCGCCTTATTTTCATCAAGCACGGGAATTATCGATACGCACCGATTTATGCAGACCCTTCTGATGAGCGCCGAGAAAAAAGAGACCATCATAACTTACCGGTCGGAAGTAACGGCCATCCATTTTGACGGCTCTGCCTGGGAGTTGGACATTAACGAGGGAGCATATTGCATCAGAACAAAAACCCTCATCAACAGCGCGGGACTCCATGCCGATCGCATCGCTGCTCTTGCCGGCCTAGACATTGACGCGGCAGGCTACCGCCTGAAGCCGTGCAAGGGAAATTATTTCACGGCCACCCCGGCGCCTAAGATCCATCACCTCATCTATCCCGTTCCGGCAAAGAATAATATTGGGCTCGGTATTCACGCAACGCTTGATCTCTCCGGACGTGTTCGCTTTGGTCCCGACAGTCGGTATCTGCCTATTGACCACCTCTTCAACTACGCCGTCGATGAAGCCCTGAAGCCAACTTTTCACAAGTCGATCCACAAGTATCTTCCCGGTGTTTCAATAGATGATCTCAATCCGGACATGAGTGGTATTCGTCCAAAGATCCAGGGGCCGGGCGATTCGGCGATGGACTTCATCATCCGGGAAGAAGGCGATAGGGGGTTTCCCGGTTTGATAAACCTGATTGGCATCGAATCACCCGGTTTGACAGCATGTCTTGCTGTCGGGGAATATGTTAGGGATAAGTTAATGCCATAAAAATGCGATATGATACTTTATAAATAAATAGAACCTGCCGATTTAAAAGGGTGTTTTCAAGCTCTGGCGCCGTGAAGTTCTTTGACGACGCCTTTTTTTATCAGGACTTTTCCGGACGCTGAAAACTCGAGGCCTTCATATTCGAGCAGCGTCCGTTTTATTTTGAGGCCGCCTTGATAACCGCCGAGCCCGCCGTTGGATTGAATGGCGCGGTGGCAGGGAATAATGATGGGAAAGGGGTTGAAGGCCAGGGCCCGGCCCACGGCGCGGGCGCACCCAGAACACCGATCTTATGAGCCATAACATATAGATGTTATGCAGTTGGAGCCGAAATTTTATTAAAAAAACTGAATAATACCAAAAAATAACGTAAATTCAATAGATTGTAACATGTAATCCTTATGCGTAAAAATAGCCTATAAAATTTATTTGATATGAATTATAATATTTTTCATAAAAGGATCAAAATGCACTTATACTTTCCGCGCGCGATATGACC
Source organism: Desulfobacteraceae bacterium (assembly GCA_003819975.1). Next base: position 3,889 of record RPPU01000296.1, on the reverse strand, counting down.
AAGGCTGAAAGGAGGTTATATGAAGCAAAATAAAAGTTCACTATCTCGTTTGACGTCCTATAAAGAAATCGGGAGTTTTTGGGACGAACATGATCTTTCTGATTTTTGGGATAAAACCAAGGAAGAATCATTTGAAGTCGAAATAGGTTCGGAAGTGACTTACTATGCCGTTGATAAAGTACTAGCCAAAAAAATTCGAATTCTTGCCCAACAACGGGGTGTGGCGCCGGACACTTTAGTTAATCTGTGGGTGCAGGAAAAACTGCGAGAAGAGGCTCTATCATAAAGCGGATTTTGCGATAACGGGGTCTCAGCAGTATTTTTCGGGCGCTGAAAACCGGAGGAATCTATTCTATATGCAAATTAAAGGAAACACCTTCGCCTTTGAGAAAGGCCTGCATCCGGTCGATGAGTTCTTCGATCTTCGGGATGATTCCGGATTGTGCCGCGGAAAAATGGAGAGAATTATTTTTTTAATCCGATTTTTTTCCGAAGGCAGGAATATGCGTTGAACCCGCGGTCCGGTCGGGCTCTCTTGCCAGACCAGGCCGCAGGTTCCGAAAGGCGTATGAAAAGGGACGTAGAAAAACGGTTGCATATCCGATTCTTTTCGGAAAATCGTTTCACACAAAGCCGGGAAAAGAAGTTTTCAGTCACCAGTCATCGGTCTTCAGCTTTTCGAAGCTTCTGGCTTTCGTACTTTCTCACGGTCATATGGCTTACTGCGGAATTCAGAATCCGGAATCTTGAATCATTCTTTCCCCCCCCGAACCCCTGACCCCTGGACCCCTTTCTTCTATTTTCGCGCTATCATTTCGATTTCGACCTGGGCGTTCAAGGGCAGCCCGGCCACGGCCACGGTCGAACGGGCCGGATAGGGCGCCTGAAAGCGGGTTTGATAGACCGCGTTCATGGCGGGAAAGTTGGCCATGGTGGTCAGGAACACGTTGCATTTGACCACATGGTCCATGCTCAAGCCGGCCGATTTGAGCACGGCTTCGAGATTGTTGAAAACCTGTTGGGTTTGCTGGGCGATGTCGCCTTCGACCAGTTTGCCGGTGCTGGGATCGAGCGGGGTTTGTCCGGATAGATAAAGAAATTCTCCGGCCCAAACCGCGTGGGCATAGGGGCCGACGGCCTTGGGGGCCTGGGGACTGTTTATGGTTTCACGTGCCATTGTTTTTATCTCCTTTTTTAAAAATTTTTGTAGGGGCTGGTTCTTAACCGGCCTATAAGCGAAATTTTTAGTAACAACGCAGGTAATTAGACTGTAGCTGTTTAGGCTGTAGGAAAAACAGCTAATCATCGCAATTTTTTTAAGCTTTGCCTCCCGGACAGATCCATTTCATTTTACAATTTATGCAGGCTTTTTTACGGTTGATATTGCCGGTGTAGAAGGCGGTTAAGACGAGCAAAATAAGAACGCCAAATTTAAACAGACTGAAGGTTTGGATCAGGTCGATCACGCCGCAGGTGAGCGGAACCAGCAAAAGCAGACCATAGAAGAAAGGCGCCGACTTGACGCCGACACAAGCCGAAAACTTTTGCACATCGCCTTGAGAAAACAGCTGGGCGGAAAGCTTGCCCCAGCCGGAGGAACACCATTTGTTGTAATAATAGCAATTCGAGCAGATGATTTTGCGCATGATCACCAGGATCAAGAGGATCGCGGCGGCTGCATAGGCCCAAGCAAGCACCCTATTGAGGAAAGAGCAGGCCAGGGTCCCCAGTACAATCCATAAGAGCATCAAAGCGTTGGTTAAAATGATCCGGGAAAGCGGAAATTCTTCAAGGCCTTGTTCAAAAAGGTAATTAATATGACTTTCGTCCATTATGTTTCGTTAACCTTGATGACGATTTACTTGCAATTTTCGATTTCATGGCTTTGGGCATCGCGGTGATCAACGCACGAAGAATGGCATTAACCGATTCCGGATTCGTAAACATTTTGGAAACATCAGGATCGAGAGAGACAACCAAACACGATTTATCAAGCCGACCGGCAAAACGATTCGACTGGGCTTTTCGATAATCGAAACGATATTCTTTACGCATATCATCCGTTTCGATTTGTCGTAATTTAGCGCTTGAGATTTTTTTCATAATCCTTTCGCTCCATCTTGGTTGTTATTCGGGCGCTGTAAATACGAATGATATACCTAAAATGTCGTTTATGTAACCATTTAAATTAAATGTGAACCGGATAGATATAAAAATACTAAACAATACAGCCGGTTAAGCAAATGTTTTTTCGATCCTGTGCTTTTCAGGATCGAAAAAACATGAAGGCATTTTATGCCGCCCATTCAAAACGGGCGGTGAAATGCCGCAGCACTGGAGCCTCGTAGGTGAAGCGCACGCCGCGGATCTCTTTTTTATGCTGAGCCGCATATTCAATGGCTTCGGCTACGTAATCCAGATGAGCCTGGGTGTACATGCGGCGCGGCAGGGCCAGGCGCAGCAGTTCATACGGCGCGGGCTTCTCGATTCCGTCGCCGTTTTTGCGGGCAAAGAGGAGGCTGCCGATCTCGCAGGAGCGTATACCCGCCATTTCATACAGATAAACGGCTAAAGCGGTGCCCGGAAATTGTTGCCAGGGGAGATGGTTCAGGAACGCGCCGGCATCGATAAACACGGCATGCCCGCCCACCGGGCGCACAATGGGAACGCCGGCTTTCAGGATTTTTTTGCCGAGATATTCGGTGCTGATCAGCCGATAACGGAGATAGTTCTCGTCCAGCACTTCTTCAAGGCCCACGGCCAGGGCTTCCATGTCATAACCGGCCAGACCGCCGTAGGTCGGAAAACCTTCGATGGGGATCATGCGGTTGCGGCATTGGACGATCCATTCTTCGCTGTTCATGGCCAAAAAGCCGCCGATATTGGAAAGGCCGTCTTTTTTGGCGCTCATGGTGGCGCCGTCGGCGCAGGCAAACATTTCCCGAGCGATTTCCAAAGGCGTTTTGCCGGCGTAGCCGGGCTCGCGCAACTTGATGAACATGGCGTTTTCGGCGAAGCGGCAGGCATCGATAAAAAACGGGATCTTGTGCTTGCGGCATACCGCGCTCACGGCCTTGATATTGGCCATGGAAACGGGTTGCCCGCCGCCGGCATTGTTGGTCACGGTGATCATGACAATCGGGATTTGATCGCGGCCTTTTTCTTTGATCAAGGCTTCCAGGGCCGGGACATCCAGATCGCCCTTAAAGGGGTGTTCGAGCATGGGTTGTTTGCCTTCGGGATAGAGGAGATCGACGGTTTCGACACCCAGGATTTCAATATTGGCGCGGGTGGTGTCAAAATGGGTGTTGCTGGGCACAATCTGGCCGGGTTTCAGAATGGTGCTGAACAGGATGTGTTCGGCCGAGCGACCTTGGTGGGTGGGGAGCACAAAGGGATAGCCCGTGATCTTTTTGACCTGGGCTTCGAATTTGTAAAAAGAGCGGCTGCCGGCATAGGATTCGTCGCCCATCATCATGGCGCTCCATTGGGCATTGCTCATGGCGCCGGTGCCGGAGTCGGTCAAAAGATCGATCAGGACTTCTTCGGCTCGGAGAGAAAAGACATTCAGACCGGCGCGTTCCAGGGCGGCCCGGCGTTGCGCCGGGGTTGTGAGGCCAATGGGCTCGACACTTTTGATACGAAAAGGCTCGATAACGGTTTTGGGTTGAAAACTCATGTTGCTTTCTCCTAAAAATTAAGAATATGTAAAGACTCAGGCGCTTAAGCCGTAATTGTCCATTTACAGCTTTAAGAATAACTGATAAAATTGGTCTGGTCCAGTACCAGTTTATACATATTCAAATAGGCCACTTTATGGATTTACAGCTTACCTTAGACCGCTCCCGGCGGGTGCCGCTTTCGATCCAGATCGCCCATGGGTTGCGGG
>RPPU01000295.1 GCA_003819975.1 Desulfobacteraceae bacterium | reverse complement strand
GAACATTCAGCGGCGATGAATTCAAGAAGACGACGGGCAATGCCGTGACTTGGGACGGTTTAGACGAACAAGGAAGAGTAGTCATGGACGGCCAGTACCGGTTCCAGGTGCGCAATACGGGCGGCACGGTATTGGCCATGCTCCCGGTTGTTGTGGATAACGACCGTTCGTCCCTAATTGAGGCGATCGGCACCAAGTATTTGTTTCAGAACAACCTAACCTGCGTATTGCCGGATTTATCATGGTGGCAATGGCTGCAGGACGAGAGCGGAATTGTGTTCTTAATTCAAAGTGCCGATGCCAACACGCCGGGATACAATGAAGGCATCTACACCATGTCGCCGGACGGCGAAGACATCCAGCGTATCGTGCCGGCCGAATGGTGCAGTGAAAATGGAACTAATTATTCCTATTCTTACGGGAACGTAACGCTTTCAGCAGACGGAAACAAGATTGCCTTTGTACTCTATAGATATAATAAAGAAACGCAGGTATATGAAACGAGCGAATTATGGATTATGGATCGGTATGGTGAAAATAGAGTCCGTTTATCGACAGAAGGCTTTAATTCTTTAGATTTCTCCCCGGATAGCAAATATATTGCATGCGCAACAGAGAGTAAAATATCATTAATAAAAGCCGATGGCAGTACAACGGCAATAGAAATCAAGCTTTCTACGGGAGGTTGTAGATGGTCTCCGGATAGTGACCGTATCTGGTTTATTGAATATTGTGATAATGATAAGAAAATAGCCGAACTGGATCTTGACGGTAATATTCGGGAGGTTTTTTCTTCCGCGGACTTTATATATGATTTTTATGTTCTAAATCGAGATCAGTTGATTGCCACAGTACGATACGAAAGTCAAATATGGCTTGTGGATGCTTCCGGGAATGGGCAGCATCGGTTATTAGTATCCGCTGACATTGATAATAGAGAAGAAATCCGTTCAATTGAAATTGATAAACAAAATCGAACCTTTGCTTATTTATTAGGAGAGGAAAATGATTCATGTTGTAACACGGTAGAAATAGGTCGTTGTGACGAGCTGGATAATTGCAAAACACTTTATCGCAATGATGCATGGACGGGAATTTGTCGTTCGAATTTATCATCACCCAGTTGGTCGCCTAATGGGCAGCGGCTTTCATTTATCGATCAGGCCTTTGAGAAGTTGGGTCCTAATGATTATAATGGATACATTGTTAATTTAGATCAATCGGAATTAACCAAGAAAACCTTTCAAGTTTCAAGCCACGGGTATCCAAGCTACTATGGGTCTTTGCAATGGTTTCAGGATAATGAGCATTTGCTTGCGGAAGACGAGAACGGTATTTTCGCGATTTCAGTGGAAGATGGTCAAAAAACTTATTTTCCGGTGTCCAGAAAAATAATCGAGCGCCTTGATCCCCGGCTCTCACCACACGGCCGTTATATCCTTCATAGGCAGGGTGTGGAAGAAAATAGTATTTGTTACGGTAAAGGCTATGAGGACCTCTGGAACATCGGCTCACTTCTCAATCTAACTGCCGATCTCAAGGTCATCAAGAACAAAAACTCCATCACCCTGAAAGGGACAGCCGCCGATTTACATTTCGAGAGTTATGCGCTGCAATACGCGGATATTAACAAACCCACCATCTGGAAGCCGATCCTGCCTCCCGCGGACCAGATGGTGGTGAATAATACTTTTGTCGATTGGGTACCGCCTTCCGAAGGCATTTTCCTGGTGCGCTTAATCGTCCAGGATAAAGCGGGAAACACGGCCTGGGACCGCAAACGGGTTTCCTGGGGTCAATTCATTTTTATAAACGATCTGAAACAATCCGAGAAAATCTTTTCGCCCAATGGGGACATGATTAAAGAGACGGTGGAGCTATCTTACCAGATCGCGGCGCCGATTCATTTGCAGTTTTTCATTTTTAATGAAGAGGGCCGGTTGGTCCGAACGATCGATAAAAATTATGACGAGCCTCAACCGGGTTCCATGATTTGGGACGGAACGGATGAACATGGAATAATCGTACCGGACGGGAATTACAAGATTAAGATTTTGAATTTTGAGTTTCAAGTAGAGGTGGATACGGTTGCGCCTCTGACGGCATTGAAGTTGGATGAGGAAACCGTTCTTTTACCGTTCAATTCCAATGGAAGTTTTGTGGATATCCGTTTTAATCTGGACGGTCTGGCATGGGATAAAAATTTAAAGGAATGGATCGTTGAATACGGTCAAGGAGAAAACCCCCAGGAATGGCATTCCTTGAAAACCGGGACCGATCCGTTAATGGAACAGAATGCGGAAGAACAGCTTCTTCTGAAGGAGATTGAATCTTTCAGAAACGATCTGTTCGATTTTCCGATCGATAAACGGTTCCGCATCGCGGTATCCGATTCGGCCGGGAACCAAGTCACGCTCAGTAACGATCTGATCGACTGGGAACAGGAAATCTTTATTTCCGAATGGGACAGTCAAACAATTCTTTACCGCCTCAGCAAAAAAACGATTAAGGCTGCGGAAGACCAGGATCTCACCGGGCTTCTAAAACCGGGTCGGCATGCGATCCGGGGAATTGAGAATATCCGACAACCTTTGGAAGGGCTCGATCTGCAGTATTATTCGGAAAAAGAATGGCGGAATGCAGAAATCACCGTGAACGACAATTCCGGCCATGTGGAACTGGTTTGGGACAATACGGCGATTCCGGTGTCCGATTTGGAGAAAATCCAAATGGTCCGTTTGCGGGTCGTGGATTCAAATGAAAAAGAATATTTCTCGCCCGCGCTCCCAATCGGCCAATCTAAGTTTATATTGAAAGGTTCTTCATCTTGCGGAATACCTTTGCTTAGAGGAGAAATTAGCCTGTTTGAAGATCTGAAACTCTTACAGATTCAAGTTCGAAGCAATAACGATCCGGCTTACCAAGAATGGACGGCTTTTTTGACTAAAGAAAGCGATAAAGGCGATACCATTCCTTCCGGCAAGTTTCCAATCAATCCTTTGCCGTTACTGCAGCCTTTTGGGCAATATTTCTTCAAAATGTTCGGATTGAGCGTAAGCGGTCAAGAATATCACAGTAAGGAGATCTCTACCCAATCATTCGAACCAACCTTATGTTTTTCCCTGAAAACGAAATACCCGGAAGCCGGGTGTAATGGGGTTTCCGGCCAGGTCGAACTTATTCCCGATATCGCGCAAGGATCAAAACCGATTAAGATCAATGGAATCTCCTATCATATCCTGGAAGGTGAGAGCTGGAAACCTCTTGCGCAAGCTCCGTTTCTGGATACATCCGGATGGCCGGAAAAAGCATATCCGGTGAAAGCAGTTCTCCAATTTCAGGAGTATGATTCCGATTCAAACGAAATGGCGGTCAGGGAACAGGAAGCCTCAGCGGAAGTTATGGTGAACCGCGTATTGCCGACAGCCGAAATTACCTATCCTCAAAACGGCATGAACGTCTGCCCGAAATTCAACAAACACGATTCATTAACCTGGTATACCCTGGATGTGGAGGTTCTTACGGATGACGATCAGAGTGGGGTTCGATATGCTCTTTATTACAAGATTGGCGAAAAATCTTTATGGCGTGAAGCTGAAACGTGCTGGCCGGTTTTTGATACCGGCGTGTTGATGCTTGAGTGTTCACCTATCAAAGGTGTTGGAGCCTTTCATGGGAAAACAGCTCCTTGGAATGTCACCAATCTGATCGGGGTAAACGATCTTTGGGTTAAACTGGAATCGGTGGACAGGACCGGTAATAAGAGTTGCCGGATCATTTCGACTAAGATCGCCACTCAACCCAATATCAAAGTCATCAGTGAGCCGGCTCTTTTTTCTCCGAACAGGGACGGGGTTTTGGATGAAACCCAGGTGACCTTTGCACTGGGTCAGGACAGCAAACTTAATTTGCAGATTTTTAAAATCGGCGAATCAGAGCCGGTAAAATCTTTTTTTATCTCTGAGTTGAAACCAGCAGGATCTTATTCCATTGCATGGGACGGTACAAATGACAAGGGACAAAGATTAGCGGACGGCCAATATGAAATCAGAGCAAACATTCCGAATATCTGCGATGACAGTCTTGTAGAAGCGGTCGCTGCAATAGAAATCGACAATACGCCGCCTCAAATCGATATTACCTATCCGCAACCGGATTCCAGGCCGGGATTAATGCTTGAGGTCAAGGGTACGGTAGACGATCCGCATTTCGATTTTTATCAACTGGTGGTGCCGGAGCTCAATATCCTGATCGGTTCGGGCGAGAAACCGAAAATCGATACGGTGCTGGGCCGCTGGAATCGTTATGGTTTGAACGGTCGTTATACTTTAAAATTAAAGGCCGAAGATACGGTAGGCAATAAGAGCGATAAAATTGTAGACGTGCAATTGGACGCGGTTCCCGATTTTATCAAAAGCCTGGGAGCCGAACCTGAAATCTTTTCTCCCAATAACGATGCTAAACTCGAAACCTTAGCCGTATCCTATGCGCTAAGCTCCGCGTTCCCGGAAGGGTTTAATGTCTCTTTACAGGTTTTGCAAGGCCAAACCATTGTACGAACCTATTCCCCGGCCAATGTGCTTTTGGGAGGATCTTATACCTGGAATTGGGATGGAAAGGATGACGGCAATGTCTCGATGCCGGACGGAGCTTACAGCTTTTTATTGATCGCCAAACTCGCAAGTGACAACAACCTTGAACAAAAAGAAGCCGTCACATTCGAATTGGATAGAACCGCGCCGATAATCGACCTAAAGACGCCTCCGGAAGGTGCTTTTCTAAAAGACACGAATATTGATTTCCTGGGCTCAGTGACAGATAAGAATTTGAGCCATTATGATTTAAATCTTCAGGGAGATGGAAAGACTTGGTTGTTGGATAAAGGTCAGCAGAGCCGGATTGATTATTCTTTTGCGAAATTGGAGAACCTGCCGGACAGCCCATATACATTGAGCGTTAAGGCCGAAGATGCGGCCCGGATTGTGATTGAAAAGAAATTCAACTTCACGGTGGACAGAAACCCGCCCAAAATTACGTTAGCCGCTCCGTTGGAGAGCGAACTTTTCGGGAATCAAAAGCAGGTTATCAGCGTGAAAGCACAGATCGAAGAGATAAATCCGGCCCAATGGGCTTTACGATACGGGCGGGGTGAAAAACCCGATACCTGGACGGATCTGATCAGCGGAACAACTTTGCCTGCGCCTGTCGATTCTTACAATTGGTTGGTTAACGCGCAAAGTGGAGTTCCTGACGGTTTATACACGATCATGCTGTATGCTAAGGACAAGGCCGGGTGGGAAGCTGATGCCAAGGTCAAGGTGATTATAGATAATACCCCACCAGTCGCGGCGATTATTGTACCGGCTGAAGGCGGGTACATTACCAAAACTATGGAGATTCGAGGCACGGCTTTTGACGAGAATCTTTTGGAATATACCCTTGAAATCAGTGCGGGCGACTGCAGTGTTGCCGATAAGTGGACGCTGCTGAAAAAAGAAACCAAAAGCGTAAAAGAGGGAGTGTTGGCTGTTTTTAACGCCTTACCGCCGGACGGCCAATATTGTCTGCGCCTTAAAGTTGTTGACAAGATTGGTTATGAAACGGAAACCAAGGCTGGAATTATTATAGATACGGCGCCGCCTGCGCCTCCGGTTCTATCCGGAAAAGTTCAGGACAAGGCCGATGCTTTGCTGAATTGGACCGCCAATGATGAACCGGATCTGGCGGGTTATGATCTTTACCGGGACAATATAAAGATCAACACCACCCTGATTAAAGAAACCCAATACCGGGATCAGAACCTTAAAGAGGGGACCTATAACTATATTGTCAAAGCGGTGGATAAAGCGGGTTTGGAGAGTGTTCCTTCCAACTCTGTCACTCTCAAGATCGATCTGACCCCGCCGAATGCGCGGATTTTGTCTCCGCTGGACAACGCTAAAGTCAATGATGTCGTGGCAATCAAGGGCACGGCTTACAGTGCTGAGGATTTTAAGGAATATCGCCTCTACGCGGGCCAGGGAATTGAACCAACGGCCTGGAACCTTTTGGCCCGCTCACCAGTGCCTGTTCCTTACGGCAAGTTGTCGGATTGGGACACAATCGCGTTT
>RPPU01000294.1 GCA_003819975.1 Desulfobacteraceae bacterium | reverse complement strand
CTTCCCAAAGGGATTTTTAGTTTTTAACGGATCGCATCTTGAGATCGTTTCGGGAGGTTTCCTTGGAAACATTGCATAGCCTGCTTTACGGTTTTTCAGTCGCCCTGCAGCCCAACCACCTCTTCTTCTGCTTTCTAGGTTGCCTGCTCGGAACCCTGATAGGAGTTATTCCCGGACTCGGCCCGGTCGCCGCCATCTCCATCCTCTTGCCCGTGACCTTTCAGGTCGATGCCACCAGCGCCATTATCATGCTGGCCGGCATCTATTACGGAGCCATGTACGGAGGCTCAACAACTTCCATTCTGGTTAATGTGCCGGGCGAAACCGCTTCCGTGGTCACCTGTCTGGACGGTTACCAAATGGCTTGCCAAGGCCGGGCCGGCGCCGCGTTGGGGATTGCCGCTTTCGGTTCTTTTATCGCCGGCACCCTCGGTCTGATCGGTTTATTACTGGTTGCCAAACCGCTTTCAAGCCTGGCGCTCCAATTCGGACCGCCCGAATACCTGGCTATTATCCTGCTGGGCTTTACCTTCGTAACCTATCTCTCGCACGGCTCCATGATCAAGGCGATCATGATGGCTTTTCTGGGTCTGATGTTGAGCATGATCGGACTGGACCCCATCAACTCCCAGCAAAGGATGACCTTCGGAGTCCTAAATCTGTTTGAAGGTCTTGGCATTGCTCCCATCGCCATGGGGCTTTTTGGCGTTTCCGAAGTGCTTTTAAACCTTGAGACTGTCGTCTCCACCCAGGTCATCAAAACCAAAATCAAAAATCTATTTCCTTCCAAACTGGAATGGATGCAGGCCAAATGGGCGCTTTTAAGAGGAACCGTGATCGGTTTTTTCATGGGCATTTTACCGGGCGGCGGTCCGATCCTCTCCACCTTTATCTGCTACGGCGTTGAAAAAAGAATCGCCAAAGACCCCTCGCGCTTCGGCAAAGGAGCCATTGAAGGCGTGGCGGCTCCCGAGGCGGCCAACAATGCCGCGGCCTCCACTTCTTTCATTCCCCTGCTCACCCTAGGAATTCCGCCCAATGTGATTCTGGCCGTGCTCTTCGGCGCCTTCCTGATCCACGGTATTTTACCCGGCCCCTTTCTGATCACGCAACATCCCGATGTGTTTTGGGGCGTGATCAGCAGCATGTATATCGGCAATGTCATGCTTCTGATTCTGAACTTGCCCCTCATTCCTTTATGGGTTCAGGTGTTGAAAATTCCGGATAAATATCTCTACCCCTTGATTCTGCTCTTTTGCCTGATCGGCGCCTACTCCATCGACAACAATGTGTTCGATGTGGGCGTGATGGTGGCTTTCGGTATTGTCGGGTATCTGTTCAAAAAATTCGGCTATGAAGGCGCACCCCTGATTTTGGCTTTCGTGCTCGGACCCATGTTCGAGGTCAATCTACGACGGTCGCTTTTGATGTCGCAGGGCAACTTTACCATCTTTTTCACCCGGCCCATTGCCGTGGGCGCCCTGCTGGTTTGTGCGACGCTGATCGGGCTCTCCTTGTACCAATTCTTCAAAAAAACAGCGCAGAAAAAAGCAGCAGCCTGACACGGGTTGTCTCCTTTTAGGGCTGTTGAATTAAAACCAAAGGCGGTTCCCGGAATGGGAACCGCCTTTGGTTTTATTTGCGACTAAATTTCAGCGCATAATCAGCAGTAGGGGCGACCGGCCGGTCGCCCCTACCACCCAAATAATGAAGCAAACTGCCTGGAAATACCCTGGCACCAAGGTTTCGCATTCCTGCGGGCCTTTAATGGATGGGTAGGGTTCCGAACGACGTGGATATCTAACAAATCAAATTTTATCAAAAATGGTCGAGGATTTTAAATGCCTTCAGCAAGGTTATGAAGCGGCCTTGCAATGGCCTACACATTGAACCGGATATGCATGATATCGCCGTCCTGGACTATGTAACTCTTGCCCTCCAGACGCAGCCGGCCTTTTTCCTTGACTCCTTTTTCCGATCCGCAGGCGATCAGATCGTCATAGGTGAAACTCTCCGCGCGGATAAAACCGCGGGCCAGATCGCTGTGAATGGTCCCGGCCGCCTCCAGGGCGTTTTCGCCTTTGCGGATGGTCCAGGCGCGCACTTCATCCGACCCGATGGTAAAAAACGTGATATACCCCAACACTTCATAAGCCAACAGGGTTAGGCGCTTGCGGGCCGATTCCGCGATCCCCATATCCTGCATGAAAAGCTCGGCTTCGGCCGGATCGCTCAGCTGGGCCAGTTCCATCTCGAACTTTCCGGCGAATTCGATGGCGGGATGCTTGCGCAGAATTTCGTCCAGGAGCGCCCGGTTTTGCCCCAAATTCTTCTCCCCGGAATTGAGAACGATCATCCAGGGCTTCAGCGTCAAAAACTGGAAGCCGCGCACCAGTTTTTCCTCTTCTTCCTTCAACTCCAGCGCGCGGATCGGTTGGTTCGCGTTCAACTGCTCCCGGATTTTCCGCAAAACCTTTTCTTCCGCCTGCAAAGCCGGGGTTTTTTGTCCGCGCTTATACCCCAATTCGATTCGCTCCAGGCGGCCTTCGGCGCTGATCAGGTCGGAAAGCAGCAGTTCTTCTTCGATTTTGCCGAGATCGATCAGGGGTTGCGCGGCTTTTTGAAAATCGTCCTGATAGTTCCGCAACACCAAAGCCAGGGCGTCGGTGTTTTTGATCAGGGTCGTGGAAGCGGAGGAAAAAAGTCCTGCTTTAGCGGCCCCTTCGGCCAAGCCCAGAAAATCGATAAACTCGATGGTGGCGTAGACCTTCTTCTCCGGTTGGCAGATGGCGGTCAATTCATCGACCCGTTGATCCTCGACCGAAATGATCGCTATATTAGGTTCCATTTTATTAGCTTCATAGCCCGCCGTATCCACCTTGGAACGGGTGAGCGCGTTGAAGAGGGTTGTCTTGCCCGATTTTGCCAAACCGATAATGCCTATTTTCATATATCTATTTTTTCTTTCTTATAAATGGTTCGATAATCGCACTTATTACCGTGCGGTTGCTAAAAACGGTAATAGGATTGCCTTAAAAAATCCTGGACTGGATTTCAAGAAATCTATATAAGACATAAATCATTTTCAGACACTCAGGCCAATCGCCTATTGTTTACAGCCTAAATACCTGAGCCATTGCAAGAATTCAACCTTTAAAAACGCATGGGGTCTTTTATGAGTCGCATTAAATTTAAAGCCTGGCATTGGCAATCCAAAAGGATGTTTATTGTGCAGGAGATCTATTTCTCCCGCAATGAAATCTCGGGAACCTGGCTCAATGACACAAAGGAAAATACCGGCCTATTGAAATGGGATGGCTGTGATCTATTACAAGGCATTGGCTTAAAAGATATGCACGGACAAGAAATGTTTGAGGGCGATCTTATTGATGACACCTGCAACCGCATCGGAATTAATCAGTCCGCCCTGCTCGTGCGTTGGGACCCTAAAGAAGCCCGTTTTTGCCTTTATGATAACAAAGAAAGGCAGATCTGGTGGCATCCGCATTTACAGCAAGTCATTGGAAATATTTATGAAAACCGCTCCCTATGGCACGGAAAATTAAACTTTTGATTTTTTTTGCCGATAAACATGTGAAGGATTTTTTCACATGGAACAGACCGCCCAATTTTTCTTGATTTTTATTAACTGCATGATCATCGTTACCTCATTCATCACCTGCAATCTGGATGAATAAACCCAAAATATGCATTAGAGATATTTAGGCCGCAAAGCCCGAAGAAAATACGTTTTCATAACCGTAACTCATCCTGATACAAACTTTATCATCTGATCTCCCGGCCTCCTCGGTCTTGCGGGCGCTTTTATAACCCGCAAATTTTGCTTTGCTAAAGAAAAATAATAGGCTATTTTGAAAAACCATGATCGAACAACCGGCTCATACTGTTTTCAACAAAAGACTGACGCCCCAAACCTTTGTTCTGGGATTGCATGCCCCAGCCATTGCCCGCCAGGCACAACCCGGTCAATTCGTAATGTTAAAAGTCCGGGCCGGAACCACCCCGCTTTTAAGAAGACCCTTTTCGATTTGCGCGGTGCAGGGTGACTTAATTTTGCTTCTATACCGCCTGGTCGGCGAAGGCACCCGGATCATGACTGAAATCAAAGAAGGCCAGGAGCTCCCTTTACTGGGCCCTTTGGGGAAAGGCTTTACCCCGCCTCAAAAAGGCCAACCCGCCATATTGGTTGCCGGCGGGGTCGGTATTGCCCCTTTGATTTTTCTGGCTGCAACCCTTGACCCCTCGCAATATCGATTTTTAGCCGGGTTCGGCACGGCTCAAGAAATCATTCCTTTGGAAAAACTAGGATTTCAAGACCTGACCCCTTTGCAAGCTACCGATGACGGCTCAGCCGGTTATAAAGGTTTTGTAACGGGTTTATTGGAAAAAACTTTGGCTGACATTCCTTCACAGCCTGCTTCCATGATTTATGCTTGCGGCCCAAATGTCATGTTAAAAAAAGTGCAGGCTATTGCCGGAACCTTTCAAGCGGCTTGTGAGGTTTCGCTGGAATCCTATATGGCCTGCGGCTTGGGTGCTTGCCAGGGCTGCGCGGTCAAGACGATTGCCGATCAAAAACAGCCCTATTTTCATGTATGTAAAGATGGTCCGGTTTTTCCGGCCCAAATCATTGATTGGACGGTTTTATGAAACCGACAAATGAACCCGATCTGAAAACGACCTTGGGGCCGCTCGAACTCAAAAATCCGGTTATCACCGCTTCGGGCACTTTTGGTTATGGCCGGGAATTCGAAGAATTAATGGAAATCGATCGCTTGGGCGCGATTGTCACCAAAGGTCTTTCCCTGCAACCCAAAGCCGGGAATGCGCCGCCCAGAATCATTGAAACCCCCAGCGGCATGCTCAATGCCATAGGGTTGGCCAATATCGGCCTGGATGCTTTTCTCAAAGAAAAAGTCCCTTATTTTCAAAAGCTAAAAACTCAAGTGATCGTCAATATTTATGGACATCATATGGATGAATACCAAGAGCTGGCCAAAGCCTTAAAAGGCGTGAAAGGGATTGCCGCTCTGGAAGTGAATATCTCCTGCCCAAATGTGGATCAAGGTGGTATGGCTTTTGGGGTTGATCCGGTTGTGGCGGGCCGCTTGACCGAACGGGTCCTTAAAAACACGGATAAACCCGTTATTGTCAAACTATCACCCAATGTTACCGACATCCGGATCATTGCCAAGGCAGTAGAGGCAGCCGGCGCCCACGCCCTCTCCTTGATTAACACCCTCACCGGAATGGCTATTGATATTAAAACCCGGCGCCCGAAACTGGCCAATCTGCGCGGCGGGCTTTCCGGACCGGCTATCCGGCCGGTGGCCCTTTACATGGTTTACCAAGTGGTGCAATCCGTTTCCATTCCGGTCATCGGTCTGGGCGGCATTATGGATTTTCGGGATGCACTTGAATTCTTAATTGCCGGCGCCCGGGCTATTCAGGTCGGCACAGCCAATTTTGTCGATCCCGATGCCAGTATCAAAGTTCTGGATGGAATCCGCGATTTCTGCAATGAAAACAACATCTCCCGTCTTGACCAACTGATCGCTACACTCCAGAGTGGTTGACTTCGTTATGCTCGACGATCTTGATAAAAAAATAATTGCCCTGATCCAAGGTGACTTGCCTCTCTCAGCCCAACCCTATGCTGAACTGGCTCAAACCATTGGTATTGCTGAAGATATTTTATTGGAACGTATCCGTAGGTTAAAGGCTGATGGCATTATTCGGAGGTTCGGTGCGATTTTACGCCATCAAAAAGCGGGTATCAATGCCAATGTCATGATCGTTTGGCAGGTTCCCGAGGAAAAAATAGAGGAAACCGGCGCCATTATGGCTCAATACAAGGAAGTTTCCCATTGCTATCAGCGTGTTATTGATCCGGATTGGCCTTATAATCTTTACACTATGGTCCATGGCCATGACGAGGAAACCTGTTGCCAAATCGCCCAAAAAATCGCCCTGGCAACCGGTATTAAGGATTATCTCTTGCTGTTCAGTGAAAAAGAATTTAAAAAGACCAGCATGAGGTTTTTTTGAGATACAAAAAAACCTATAAAAAATATTGGCGTGGCACGAAAACGATTTGAGGGATAAAATG
>RPPU01000293.1 GCA_003819975.1 Desulfobacteraceae bacterium | reverse complement strand
TCCCATTTCGGCAGCGTCTGCAACGTGCTTTTGAAGAACAGAGGTCTCAAAAACGCCACGTCCATCAAAGTCGCCAAAGCCCAGGGCGCCTATCAAGCCCTGGCCAAAGCCCAAACAATGAAACCGGAGCAGATTCTGGAAGAAGTGAAAAAAGCCGATCTGCGCGGACGCGGCGGTGCGGGATTCCCGGCCGGCGTTAAATGGGGCTTTATCAATCGTAATTCGGACAAACCCATTTATCTGATTTGTAATGCCGATGAAGGGGAACCCGGGACCTTTAAAGACCGGCAGATCATGGAATACGATCCGCATCTCCTGATCGAAGGCATAGCTATTGCCGCCCAAGCCATTGGCGCGCGCCAAGCCTTCATCTATATCCGGGGCGAATTCGGCTGGATCGCCCGGATCCTTGAAAAGGCCGTTCAAGAAGCCAAAACCGACGGGCAGCTTTCCGATCTGGATATTATCGTTCATCAGGGCGCCGGTTCTTATGTCTGCGGAGAAGAAACCGCGTTGATCGAATCCATTGAAGGTAAGCGCGGCCAGCCGCGTATCCGACCTCCGTTCCCGGCCGTGGCCGGGCTGTACGGATGCCCCACCATCGTGAACAATGTCGAAACCCTGGCGAGCATTCCCTATATCATTGAAAAGGGCTATGATGCATTTAAGAAGTGGGGGGTCAACCAAGCCTACGGCTTTAAATTATTCGGCCTCAGCGGTTGCGTCAAAAAACCGGGAGTCTATGAGTATCCGCTTGGCGTCCCGTTTCAGGAACTCCTGCAAGCGGCCGGTGGCGTCAAAGGCACCTTGAAAGCGGCCATTGTAGGCGGTCTTTCCACCGCTATACTCAAAGCGGAAGAACTCCGGGACCTCACTATGGATTATGATTCCTGTGCCAAACACGGCACCGGCCTGGGTTCGGGCGGGATCATGGTCATCAACACAGATTTTTCCATCCCCGAATTGGCGCTCCGCACCGCTCAATTTTATGCCCACGAATCCTGCGGAAAATGTACTCCTTGCCGCGAAGGTTCCCATATCCTGGTGCGGATTTTGAAAAAAATCCTGGCCGGCCGGGGAGAAGCCGCGGATATGGAAACACTTCTGGATATCTGCACGACTGTTAAAGGATTAACCCTCTGCCCGACCGGTGAAGCCTTTGCCGTGCCCATCAAAGCCATGGCGGAAAAATTCAGGAACGAATTTAAAACTCTGATCCAAGGGTAAAATATTTTATTTTTCATATAAAAATATACTTGCATTCATAAAAGAGGAGAACGGCTTATGAAGATCAAGATCAACGGAAAAACTTGTGAGGCTGCGCCGGGTCAAACCGTGCTGCAGGCCGCCAGGGCCAACGGGATTTATATCCCGTCCCTTTGCTATCACGACAAAACCGGAGTAGCCGGAAAATGCCGGGCTTGCGTGGCGGAGGTCAAGGAGATGCGCGGGCTGCAGGCCACCTGCGTCTTGCCGGCCAAAGAAGGCATGGAAGTCGTCACCGATTCGGAGACGGTGCGCCAGGCACAGCGCCTGGTCGTGGATATGTTGCTTTCCACGGGCAAACACGATTGTATTGCCTGCGAAAAAAACGGGCGCTGCGAGTTACAGGATGCCGCCTACTATTTGCATATCGAACGGCCCAGCCTTCAGTATGCGGATGTAAAAACGGACCTCGATAACAGTTCCGCCTTTGTTTTGGTGGAACGCGACAAATGCATTTCTTGCGGCCGGTGCGTGGCGGCCTGCAACGACGTGGCGGTCAATGAGGTGATCGATTTCGGCCGGCGCGGCCATGAAACCGCGATCGTGTTCAACGACAACCGCGCCATGGGCGACTCCACCTGCGTGCAGTGCGGCGAATGCGTGCAACTCTGCCCGGTCGGCGCCCTAATCGCGAAAAAATCCATCGGCACGGCGCGCGCCTGGGAAACGACTCAAACCCGCACGACCTGCCCCTACTGCGGCGTGGGCTGCCAGTTGAACCTGCACGTCAAGGACGAGCAGATCGTGCGCGTCACGGGCGTGGAAGAAGGCGCGCCCAATAAAGGCCGTCTGTGCGTCAAAGGCCGCTTCGGCTATGACTTCATCTATTCCGGGGACCGGCTGACCACCCCGTTGATCAAGGAAAACGGCGCCTTCCGCGAAGCCGGCTGGGACGAAGCCCTGGATCTCGTGGCCAATAAATTCAAGCAAATCATTAAGGAATCCGGACCCGACAGCGTGGCCGGCGTGAGCTGCGCCCGCAGCCTCAACGAAGACTCCTATCAAATGCAAAAACTTTTTCGCGCAGTGTTCGGAACCAACAACATCGATCACTGCGCGCGGACCTGACACGCTCCCACTGTCGCCGGTCTGGCGCAATCATTCGGTTCGGGAGCCATGACAAATTCCTTCGGAGAATTTGCAAACGCGAAAATGTTTTTGTGCATCGGCACCAACATGACCGAGGCCCATCCGGTCGCGGCCACTTTTTTGAAAAATGCGGTGCGCAAAGGAGCGAAACTGATAGTGGTCGATCCCCGTAAACATGCGCTCGTGGATTTTGCCGATATTCACTGCCAAATCAAAGTAGGGAGCGACATCGCCTTTCTGAACGGCCTCATGCACGTGCTGATCACGGAAAATCTGTACGATAAAGAGTTCGTGGAAACCAAATGCGATAATTTCCCGGCCTTCAAAGCCAAAATTATGGAATACCCGCCGGAGAAGGCTTCCCAAATCTCGGGCGTGAAGGTTGAAACCATCCGGGAAGTGGCCCATATGCTGGCCACCGTGAAACCGGCCATGCTCTGCTATACCCTGGGTATTACGGAACACACTACCGGCAAAGACAATGTTATGAGCACGGCCAACCTGCAATTATTGCTGGGCAACCTGGGCATGCCCTCAGCGGGTGTCAACCCCCTGCGCGGCCAGAACAACGTTCAAGGCGCCTGCGACATGGGGGCCCTGCCCAATGTGTTCCCGGGCTATCAAAAAGTGATTGATGCAGCTTCAAGAGAAAAGTTCGCCAAAGCCTGGAAGGTCGCCAAACTGCCCGAAAAGAACGGCATCATGATGCCGCAGATGATGGAAGGCCTAGTCAAAAAGACCATCCGGGCCTTTTACGTGTTCGGCGAGAACCTGGCCAATACCGAACCCGATATCCGTAAAGTCGAACATGAACTGGCTTCGGCCGAGTTTCTGGTCTGCCAGGATATTTTTCCGACCGAGACCACCCGTTTTGCGCATGTAGTTTTTCCGGCCGCGGCCTGGAGCGAAGATGACGGCACCTTCAGCAGCAGCGAACGGAGGGTGAACCGGGTGCGCAAGGTCAAGACCCCGCCCGGGAATGCCAAACCCAACTGGTGGATTTTCAAGGAGATCGCACGGCGCATGGGCCATGAATGGACCGCCAACAGCGGCCAAGAAATCTGGGATCAGGAAGTTTCGGTGCTGGCGCCGGCTTTGGGCGGCATTAAATACAAACGCCTTGAAAAAGACGGCCTGCAATGGCCCTGCCCGAATGAAGAGCATCCCGGAACCGCGTTCCTGCACCGGGACGGCATGTTCAGTCACGGTAAGGGCATTTTCAACCCGGTTGACTGGGCGCCTGCGGCTGAAGTGGCGGACAAGGAATATCCCTTTGTGCTGAGCACGGGACGGAGGCTTTTTCACTATCATACCCGGACCCAAACCGGTCGCTCCGGCATGGACCTGCTGCTTTCCGAAGAAACCGCGGACATCTCGGCCGCTGATGCGCAAAGGCTGGGCATCCAACAGAATGAATACATCCAGGTCCGCTCCCGGCGCGGCGCGGTCAAGGTCAAGGCCAAGATCACGGAACAGGTGCCGCCCGGCATGGTCTGGATGGCTTTTCACTTCCGCGAAAACTCGGCCAACTGGCTGACCAATGCGGTCTATGATCCGAGTACCCTGACGGCCGAGTACAAGGCTTGTGCCGTAGCTCTCGAAAAACTATAGACAACTGTACGGATGGTGTCTCTAACCGACGCCATCCGTACAACCCGCTCCCGCCATTTCTCATCTGTGGATGTCCGTTAAGAAAATAATCGGCGCGATAGGGGCAATCGATCGGTCGCCCCTATCGCGCTAATAAAACTATCAACCTTTCATTTTACGGCCTCGTCTTCCTGACTCTAAACAACGCACATATCTTAATGGTTATATTTGGCTTAAAATGGTTAAAACTTCTTGACATATATGTTTATCTTAACATAAGTATATCTGAAATTTTTCGCCCCATTTTTTGCTTGAATAGAAGTGAAAAATATTAATATCTGCAAACAAAGGTCATTAAAATGAAAACGAACATCCTGAATCATACCTATGAAGAATATATGGACATGTTGAAATCCTTTCACGGTTATGCCGCCCCCGGTCTGATTATCGGCGGTTTTATGGTGGATAAAGCCGTAAGGAATCTTCCGAGCGGCATCCTTTATGATGCCTTCTGCGAAACCCGCTCCTGTCTTCCGGATGCTATCCAGCTTCTGACGCCCTGCACCATCGGCAACGGCTGGCTCAAGATCATTGATTTCAATCGGTATGCCCTGTCTTTATATGACAAACAAACCTATGCCGGCGTGCGGGTCTTTGTGGATGCTGAAAAAATAAAGGCCTGGCCGGAGATTAAGTCCTGGTTTTTCAAATTAAAATCCTCCAAAGAACAGGATCAAACCAATTTGATCCAGAACATCCGGGAAGCGGGCGCAGGCCTGCTGAGCATGCATCCGGTACGCATTCAACCCGAATTTGCCATGAAAAAACATAAAGGGAAAATCGAGGTCTGTCCGCAATGCCGGGAACCTTATCCGGTTGCGGACGGGGACATTTTTTGCCTCGCCTGCCAGGAAAAACATCTTTATTATTCCAAATAGTAGCGTTTCAAAATAGTATGGATATATGATTTCGGCTCCTGTAACTCTTTATCCCTTGTAAGCCCGCTTGCAAACCTTCCTGCCCATCAGTTTTTATTTATTCAAGGCTGAAAAATAGCCATAATTACGGCTGTGAAAAACCGGCATTCTTCCGTATACTTATGCTTACCGATCAAATGCATAATCCGATATAATAGACTTCGCCCGGTAATAAAATCGATCCGTCGGGCAATCTTCTTAAAAAACTTGACAGGCTCATTTCACAATTGTAGAAATATTCTATAAAGAAAATTAAGTTCTACATATAGAAATATAACATATAATTTAAAAACCACCCTGAACTTGACCCATTTTTTTAAAAGGATGAAAGAAATCTTAATAGATCCGAATTTTAATATTTATCATCAAAACCTTTTAACGCTGCAGCATCATAAAAGAAGGGAACCAAATGGAATTTCAATATTCAAACATACAAAAAGAAATGGAAGTTTACGGGTACGACTCGTACACCAAAAGCTTCTGCCGCATGTGCCACGGCGGGTGCGGGGTGATCGTGTTCGTGAAAGACGGGCGAGCGGTCAAGATCAAAGGCGATCCTGATTGCCCGATCAATCACGGCACTTTATGCTCCAAAGGAATCGCTTCAATCCAATTGGCGCATAATCCCAACCGGTTGACGCATCCCGTTAAAAGAATAGGACCGAAGGCCAGCAATCAATGGCAAAGAATTTCCTGGGACGAAGCCCTGGATACGATCGCGGAACGCATGTTGCATTACAAGGAAAAGTACGGCGTGGAATCGGTCGTGCCCGGTTACGGCACCGGCCGCGATTATGAAGGCGGACTTTACCGCTTCTCCAGTTCTTTCGGCTGCCCGACCGTGTTGACCGCCGGCCATTTCTGCTACGGCCCGCGTCTTTCGACGACCATCTCGACCATCGGCACAAACGCCGTGGTCGACTACCCGAACGACCCGAAGTGCGTCATGGTCTGGGGCAACAACACCGTCTTGAGCAATCCGGACGAGTACAAAGGCGAGAATTTCTCGGCCGCCCTCGACCGGGGCTCGAAACTGATCTGCGTCGATCCGAAACGTACCCGCATCGCGGCCCGCGCCAACATTTGGCTGCAGCTGCGGCCGACGACCGACGCGGCCCTGGCGCTCGGCATGTGCCATTATATCATTCAAAACAATCTGCACGACAAGGAATTCTGCGAAAAGTACGTGCATGAATGGGACAAGTTCGTC
>RPPU01000292.1 GCA_003819975.1 Desulfobacteraceae bacterium | reverse complement strand
TTGGTCCCGCCCGGTTCAAAAGTGCGGATAAAAGGGATGCCCAACTGATTCAACCGCTTAGCCAGCAGTTTGATCTGGGTGGTCTTCCCGCAGCCCTCGATGCCTTCAAAAGTGATGAACAACTCTTACTTTCCCCCAATCGCCATATTTTGAAGCGATGAAAATGCCAACCAAAAGTTTTCGACAAATACCGATTAAGGTTATCTGGTTCACGGTTCACAGTTCACGGTTAAGGAATCAGGCGTTTAGGGCTATAGATTATTAGCCGGAACCGAAACAACTTTAGGCACTTTAGTCATTTTTAACTTTAGGCCCTTCCTCGGAATTCGATATTTGTCTCTTTCTTCACCCTTGAACCCTCGAACGTAGAGACATAAAATCGTCTCTACGGACCCCTGGACCCCTGCTCTTTCACATCCTCCGATAAAGCGCCTTGACCTTTTCCTTGTCTATTTTTTTCCGCCAATCCGACCCCAGCGCGTTTTCCCACAAAGGATCGAGCCCCAAAGCGACCTCCGCCATCTTGTCCATTTGCGCCGCGGATAACTCTTTAGTGACACCCTTGGGCAGCTTAATGTGATGTTTGGCCATCATTTCCCGAAACTCGACCACGCCCTCGGGATAGTACTCTTCCAAACAGTCGAACACCAGGCAATTGCCGATGCCGTGATGGATATGCAACACAAAGCTCAGACCATAGGAAAGGGCATGGCAGACCCCGACCTGGGAATAGGCAATGCTCATGCCGCCGAAATAAGAGGCCATCATGAGTTCCTCGTCGCTCTCCGGCCCGGGGTCGAGAAACACTTTCCGGCAGAGTTCAAAAGATTTTTCTCCGCAAACCCGGCTGAAGGTGTTTAAAAACGTGCCGTTCAGAGACTCGATGCAATGGATGTAGCAATCCATGCCCGTGTAAAAACGTTGGTCAATCGGCGCGCCGGCCAACAAATCCGGATCCATGACGATCTGGTCGAAAACCGTGTGATCCGAATTAATGCCCAGCTTTTTTTGCGGACCGATCAAAACGGTCGTGCGCGACACCTCGGCGCCCGTGCCGGCCAGGGTCGGCACGGCCATATGATACACCGCCGGATTCTTGATCAGGTCCCAGCCTTGATAATCCACGGCCGAGCCCGGGTTGGTAAGCATCAAAGAGACTGCTTTGGCCAAGTCCATACTAGCCCCGCCGCCGATACCGATCACGCCTTTGGGCAGACGCCCCCCGCCCTTCTGCTTCACCAGGGCGGTCAGCTCGTCCACTTGCCGGGTGGTGGGCTCGTCAATCACATTGACCCACAGCAAAAGGTCGTTCGCCTTGAGCGGAATGCGTTTGGCCAGCGATTTTTGCTTGAACACATCATCCGTCACGAATACCATGAAGGACTCTTTGTCCTGATATTTTTCCGCCAGAATTTGCTCAATCTGATTGAAAGATCCCCGGCCGAAAATCACTTTGGAAACGGTTTTGAAATTTTTGTACATAATAACTCCTTGCCTTTTGTTACCACTTAGCCGCTTAACTCAGAAACATCGACAATGTGTTGTCGATAATTGAAAAGAAATAATTGACCCATTACAATAGTACGGGGCGCCTATTTGGATTGCGCGGACATGTCCGCGCTTTGACTCAGCGCGACACGTCGCGCTTTAAAAAGCGGCGTCTTGCCGCCGCATTCCAAATATCGACAAAAGATTGTCGATAAAAAAAATGATTAACCACCGGCTTACAATCGTACAGACTTATTCCGGCGCTTTCGCTGGGACTCCTGTTCCGGCTTGCCGGAATTCATGTTTTTTTGTTCCTGCAAAAAAACATTTAGGTACTTAGACTACGAATACAGACCATTACTTGTCAATAACGGTAGTCGCAGGCTTTAGCCTGCGTCTTCTGTCACTTCACTTACGAGCTCCCGTCCATTCTACGCAGCCTGAAGGCTGCGGCTACCTTTTTTAACCCGATCATTCTTCTTATATTTCCATGTATCCTGATTCGAGCAGGATGCAATGAATCTATGAATCTTATGGTAGGGGCAGGTTTCAAACCTGCCCCTACTACAGCCTATCAGCCTTCCCGGGATCTCTAAAAATTCGCTTTTTAAGGATTTTATTTTTCATATTTGGCTTATTTTCTTGGATCTCGTTGCTGATAAAGTAAATTTTTAGAAATCCCCTTCAGGCTAAGCACCTGATTTCTGCAACACCGCAACCATTTTCTCGACCCGTTGCGCGATCTGGGCTTCGCTCCAGGAAAGCTTGATCTGCATGGAGATCAACCGGCCCATGATCCGATCCGATTGGGGTAGCTTCACTTTAGTGTAATCCGGCGCTTTTACCGTCAACCCGATCCCCAGCTTGGCCGGCAGACTCAAGGTCTTGATATGGTCCCATTGGCGCAGATAATGCCAATTATTATCATACCAATAAAAACAACTGTCCACCCCGGCTTGCGCCAAAGCTTTGGCTGCCTGGCGCGTTTTTTCTTCTTCCGGCAGGAAAAAACTCAAGAAAGTAGCGGAATCGCCTTGCGGGTCCGGCAAAGATCTGAACGTAACACCCGGAATCCGCGTTAAAGCCTCTTTGATCATGGCTTTGTTGCGGCGCTGGATTGTCAGCATTTGATCCAGTTTGCGTAACTGGGCCAAACCCACGGCCGCGTTCAGTTCGCTGATGCGGAAATTGGTGCCCAGGATCGCATGCTTTTCCAGACCTCGGTCCGTGCCCACATGATCGTGGCCGTGGTCGCTAAAAGCCTGGGCCAGATCGTAAAGTTTGGGATCGTCGGTGATTACGGCCCCGCCTTCCCCGCAGGTCACGGTCTTGACCGGATCAAAGGAAAAACAACCCATTTTGCCGAAAGACCCCATAGCCTTACCTTTGAAAGTCGCGCCCACGCTCTGGCAGGCATCTTCGATCAGCAATACGCCCTTGCGTTCGCATAAAGCTTTTAAACGATCGATTTGGACCATGGCTCCGCACATATGCACCGGTAAAACCGCTTTGGTGGCCGGCGTGACGGCCGCTTCCACGGCTGCGGGATCGAGCCCCAAAGATTCGTCAATATCGACAAAGACCGGCACAGCCCCGGCCATGAGCAAAGACTCGATCGTGGCCACAAAAGTAAAGGGCGGCACAATCACCTGGTCCCCGGCGCCAATGCCGCAAGCTGCCAAGGCCACGCTCAGGGCCGCGGTGCCGCTGCTGCATAAATGGCAATATTTTACGCCCAATTTGGCTGACAATTCGGTTTCAAATTCGCGCGCTTTCCAGCGGCCTTTACGCGCTCCGTCAAAACCATAGCGCATCAAAACACCGGTCTCCAAAACCTCCTGGACCTGTTGACGCTCCTCATCGCCGAAAATTTCAAAACCGGGCATATCGGGCTCCTTTCGTACAAAGGCCAAAACCGCGGAATAATTTAGTTTTGGCCGTTTTTTAGAATGTTGAGTATAGAGGAACCGGCCCTAAGGGTCAAGGCTAAATCCGGGCCTTGATCAAGGGGTTAATGGGCTGATTTTAGGAGAAAATTCGGGCTTGTCCGGATCTGAATTCAGAATATAGGACGGAATTAATAGGATTCAGATAAGGTTTCAACCCACGTCTTATAGGGGTAGGGTTGTCACGCCATAGCCTTCTTAGCAAAGGCAGACCTTCATGTCTACCCAACATCTTTTGCAAAGCATCAAGCCACAAGATCTAAACGTGGGTTGTAGCATTCAGCCAAAGAACCAATAGTTTCCGGTTTCACACCTCGATCTTCTTAATGGCTTCACTTAGTCGCTTAAACCGGTCAAAAATATCCTGTCTTAAATCATAAATATACTCATCAGGACCGTTTTCCCGTTCAACCCAAAGGCAACCCCGGCTTGAAACCCTTTCAAAGAATTTATTGATATTATCGAAAACGCTCCGCAGATATCCCTCTTCTCGATATTGGGATATCTCTTCTCAAGATTCATATAAACTCTTTCCGCTTTCTCCTAAAATCTTTTTCAAGTATGCGGCATGCTCCCGGCCGCGAGGCTGAAAATTATAGAGATCTAAATAAAGCTGCAAGTTTGAAACAACCTTATATCCTTTTATTATCTGGGCATTATAAAACACGCTTTTTTTGTAATGCGGGCGAATAATATGAATGTTGCCCCCGCTTACCAACTCTTTCAAATCAAGCTGCTGGCGCAGATCAATAATATCTTTTTCCCAATTCTGGGGGTTAAAATACAAATACACGTGGTCGGTTATCACAAAAGAAGTTTTGAGGTTCGCACCCGAATGAAGGGTGAGCGCGTAATGTTTATTTTTCAGATAGTCTTTAAGCTTTGATATAATATTCTTATCTGGTGAATAATAGATATCGTCCCCATTCAGCTCGAAGCGGTAGGCCGATACCCAATCACCGACCAGTTCATCTATATTGGTGAGGAGCGCATAACTCTCGGGACCTCGTTTGATCCGTTCAATATAACCCCTTTGGGTCATCGTTTCAAGCACCCCTTGAGCCATTCCGACACTGACCCCGTCCGCACCTGTAAATTCACGTATAACCCATTTGTTCCCGGGGCGAGATAACATCTTTCTTAAAATAAGGCTGGCTTTATCTGCAAAAATATTTTTCATTTTTTGGGTGTTTTTCATAATATTCACTCCATCTTAATGTTCACTAATTCATGAACATTGTAGACAAAGTAAACATTATTGTCAACATCCTCATTTCCAGGCGATTTCAGATTGACAGGGATGGGGACAGGCAAACAATGCATTTAGGGGTTAAAAATAATTGTGCAACCGGAAGCAAATAATACACATAAGAACCCTCATAAGTGGAGGTCGTATAGCAAACATCTTTCTTCAGTCAATATTCTTCCGGAAAGCTTCAATTATCGTCTGGCATACACGAAACTTTTCAGAGGATCCGTCGCATTGAACTTTTCTCTCCACCCTTGGGCAAAAAAATACTCGGTCCGCAACGTATAACATTCGTTCAGCGTCTTGGGATGTAATTCCGGCGGATATTCGCTATAATTGCAACATTTCCAGCGCGGCATTGGCCGTGAGCACGGCGGCTTGCGGCAGAACCGCTTCGTCAAAATCATATTTAGGGTGATGGGGTCCGTAATTCAACCCGCGTTCGGCATTGGAAGAGCCCACAAAAAAATAGGTACATGGCAGTTCTTCCTGAAAAAAAGCAAAATCTTCCGAACCCATGGTGACATGACTGCGCGTGTCGATTTTTAAATCAGGCAAACTGCTTTTTGCCGCGCGCAGCACACAAGCCGTTATGAATTCGTCGTTGATGACCGCGGGCGTCAGGTCCTTCACTTCAATCTCCGCTTGACAGCCCAGACCTTCCGCTACGCTATGAACCACTTGTTTGAAGCGCTGATAAAGCATTTGACCCACTTCCGGCTCAAAAAACCGCAGAGTGCCGTTCATCTCCACCTGATGCGGGATGACATTGAAAGCATCGCCGCCATGGATGCCGGCAAAGGTGATGACCGCGGCTTTTTGCGGATCCACATTCCTGGAAACAATGCTCTGCGCGGCGCTGATGATTTGGGCCGAAGCCAATACCGGATCAATAGCCAGATGCGGTACCGCGCCATGCCCGCCCTTGCCTTTGATAATTATCTTGAACTTCCCGGCTCCGGCCAGCACCGGTCCGGTAGCGATACCCAGCTCGCCGAGCGGTTTTCGGTTCCAGATATGCATTCCGAACACACAGACCGGCCGCGGGTTTTGCAGTACGCCTTCCTTGATCATGGCTTCGGCGCCGCCCAACCCTTCTTCCGCCGGTTGAAAAACCAGTTTCACGGTTCCCGCAAATTCCTTGCGATGGTTGTGCAGAAGTTTAGCGACCGTCAGACCGATGGCTGCGTGGCCGTCATGCCCGCAAGCATGCATCACGCCCGGAGTCTGCGAAGCATATTCCGCGCCGGTCTGTTCCTGAATCGGCAGGGCGTCGATGTCAAACCGCAACATCACCACCGGATCGGGTCGGGTCCCTTGCACCAGCGCCACCACACCGGTTTTGGCGATAGGGCTGAATACTTGCAAGCCGAGTTCGCGCAGTTCTTTGGCAATAATGCCGGAGGTGCGCACTTCCTGAAAACCGAGCTCGGGATGCTGATGAAAATCAC
>RPPU01000291.1 GCA_003819975.1 Desulfobacteraceae bacterium | reverse complement strand
TACTTGAAAAAACCCTGCAGGAAGAGATGGAAAGACACGAAGCAATCCTTCGGCGCCAAGCCATATGCCCGGTTCCGCCGAACCATATTTACGTAGAACCGACCAATAAGTGCTTTTTGAAATGCGCCATGTGCACTGAAGAAAAATTGCGCGGGCAGCCCGGAATCATGCCATTTGAACGGTGGACCCGCATTTTGGATTCCTTGGCGAAATACGGCATTAAATCACCGATCAACCTCATCGGCCGTGGGGAACCTCTGGTGCAACGCGAATTGCCGAGATTTGTGAAATATGCGACCGCCAAAGGGGTTGCTTGCTGCATCATCACGAACGGGGTGCTGCTTAAAGAGAAATATGCCCGGGCGCTTCTGGAAGCCGGCATCAAGAAAATCCAGTTTTCGCTGCATGCCCACAGCCGGGAGACTTATCAAAAAGTCACGGGGGTGGATGTCTATGAAACGGTCAAAGCCAATCTACTCAGGCTTATTCGATTGAATAAGGAATATGGAGGCTCCTGTTATATTAATGTCATGAGCGTGGAATCCAGCATTAACCGGCACGAGAGTAAAGCTTTTGTGGAGTTCTGGGGAGATAAGGTCGACCGGTGTTTTGTAACGCCGCTCTATTCCATCCAAGGCGACAGTAAAATGGCAAAGGAATCCATGTTGACTATTGAAAAGAAAGTAAAACTGGATGCTGCAAAGGGGCATCCGGGTTGTGCGTTTCCCTGGTTTTTCCTCAGTTATCGTTTGGACGGAACCATCAATCCCTGCCCTTATGACTTCAAGACAAATTTCAGCGTAGGGAATGCAGATGACGAGGATTATGATCTAATGAAGGTCTGGAACGGCGACATGATGAGAAAATTCAGGCAGAATCACCTGGATAAAGAGTATTCCTTTTGTGAATCCATGAATTATCCGTGCCGGACCTGTGAAATCCCCATTGCACCGGACACGTATAAAGGCTTGGATTCTTATGCGGATAACTTTCACGTCGTGTTTTCGCGAGAATTCGCCGCCATCCTGAATCATGCTTGATTATTATTCCCGTAACCGGGATTTTTTCCGAGATCTCCGAAATGTCTGTTTCTACATCACCGATCCCGGAAGCTGGGCCGTTTTAAAAATCCTGGCGGAATTCATGGATCGCTGCGGCCATCGATGCTTTTTCATGCCCGAGGGCTGGGCTCTCAAAAACGCACCCGGGAGTTGGGACTCCTCGCAAACCGTCGATCTGGAAGATTGGAAACGGGGATCCCGCCTATCGTTTCATCTGTTGGTTTATGGTGCGCAACAGCATTTCTCTAAAAATTACGAAATGCTGGCGCAATGCAGGAATTCGGGGATCAAAACCTTGTTTGTCTTCGATTCATGGAAAAATTATCTTGTCAATTTCAGGGATCCGTTGAGCGGGGTGTTTTATCTGCCTTCGAGAATCGCTGTGGCGGATCAAGCAATGAAAGCGGGAATTCTATCCGCTTTAGCTGGTTATACAGAAGAGAATATAGAGTCTAAAATTGATATTTTGGGCCAACCGGCCATTGATGCCTCTATTTCATATATCTCCTCGCTTTCACCGGAAAACGTCGCTTCATTGCGTAAGAGGTACAATCCTGATCGAAAAATCCTCAGGCTATTTATCATGGAACCAATCCGCGAAGATTTCCTTCAAGTGAATCAAGTCGACCCGGGCTATGATGAATATACGATTTTGGAATATTTTTTGACCCATTTATGCACAGAAAATTCCAGAGTTCTTATTAAAGTACACCCAAGGCAGAAAAGAGATGAATTCCTCAAGTCCATTCCTTTCGTGTTAAGAAACGCGAGAAAGTTGTTTATGGAGATTGAGTATGATGAAAAGATTGAGCATTTGATCGCCATTGCCGATGAAATCTATGGAATGACATCTATTTCGCTTACCGTGGCCATTCGCTGCGGGAAGAAAGCCGGAAGCGTCCAAGTGGGAAGAAATGGTTATGGGAATACGCTTTCCAATCCCGAATTGGAAAAATGTCTGATCGTTTGATCCGCATATGAAGAAAAACGTTTATATTTCCACCGCTGCCTTTCGAAAGGATATTTTAAGCCGGCAAAGGACGATACCGTACAAAAGAGTGCCGAGAATCGAATTTAGCGGCGGCCCGATTGTAGGTTACGAAAACAGCAAGAAGGGAATCCAAAGCCTTCTAAATACGGGAGTGGAGAGCATTCTTGTTCACAACTATTTCCCGGTGCCGGATGAAAGCTTTGTTCTCAATTTCGCGAGTAGTGATCCAAACGTTCTTGGCCGATCCTTTTTATTGGCCGAACGCGCTCTTGAGTTATGTGCTTCCTTTGCGGTCCCTTATTATTCATTTCATCCGGGATATCTGGGCGACGGCTTTGAAAAGCCCAATGGACATTTTGAATTCAAGTCGGACAGTTTTGTGACGTACCGTGAAGCCTTGGGGAAATTCAAAGAAAATATCTTTCGAGTATTGGACCTGTCGGATCGCTTCGGTGTGGCTCTGGCTGTGGAGAATCTTTTTCCGGCCCCGAACAATCTGCAGACCTCCCTCAATTGTTCAATGGAGGAAGTGGACGAACTTCTCTCGTCCCTTCCTAAAGAAGTAGGGTTATTGGTGGACTTGGGGCATCTAAATGTCACGGCCCGCCATTTGGGAACGGACCGGGACCGCTTCGTTGCCTTTTTAATGCGCCGGTTCCCGGAACGGATTTTCGAGATTCATCTTTCCTGTAACAACGGAGTAACGGATGAACACCTTGCGCCTGTGCAGGGTGATTGGCAATTGGAGGCTTTGAAAGCATTCGAGATCTGCCCGGGATTTTCAGGAAAAGGCGTGAATGTCACCCTGGAAGCCCGGAATCTTGATTTAAAAACACTGTTCACGACAAAAGCGTTGATTGAAAATCAATGGTGATGGGAAAGGAATAGCGATATGGATCAAACCTTAAAAAGGATGGTCTTTAAAGAAGATGATCAATTAAAAATCGCCATCGACTGCTGTCTGGCGGGAGCAAAAAAAGTCGGTTTCTGCGTAAACGATACAGGGTGTTTGGTCGGGATTTTAACGGAGGGCGATATCCTGCGCGTCATTAGAGAGGGCGCCTCGCTGAACGCTTGCGCCGGGGATTTTATCAACCGAAAACCGGTCAGCATATCGGAAAGAGTTTCGATCCCGGAAGCCAAAAGGATGATGGGAAAAAAAATTCAAATCCTTCCGAGGGTCGATACGGAAAACCGTCTTATTGGATACGTGGACATGTCGAGCTACGAGTACGGTTTCATCGACATCAAGAATCGAGCCGTACTTATTCTGGGATTGGGCTATGTCGGCTTGACTCTGGGACTGGTGCTGGCGGACAATGGTTTTTTGGTCAATGGCTGGGATACAAACAAAGCCTTGATGGAAAAACTCAAGAAAAAAAAGTCCCCGTTTTTTGAAGCCGGATTGCAGGATTTCATCGACAGGCATATCGGCCGTAATTTCCGCCTGGTGGAAGACTTGCAGCGCTCTCGTTCGGATATTTGCGTGATCACGGTCGGCACTCCCGTTGATCCCGTCACCAAGGAACCGCTGCTGCACTCCATTCGCAACGCCGTACAGAGCGTTGGGAGTGTCCTCGCCAAGGACAACCTGGTCGTTTTGAGATCCACCATTATGGTGGGGACGACAAGGAATTTGGTCATCCCTGAACTGGAAAAAGCATCCGGATTGAAAGCAGGGAAAGACTTTTTTGTTGCGTTTTGCCCCGAAAGGACGGCTGAAGGCAGGGCTTTGAAAGAGCTTAAATACTTGCCGCAAATCATCGGCGGATTGGAGGAAAAGAGCAGCGAGTTGGCTTCGCGGTTTTTCAATACGTATACGCCCACCACCGTGAGCGTGGAAAGTCTGGAAGCGGCCGAACTCTGCAAACTGATCGACAACAGCTTCCGGGATGTGCGGTTCGCTTTTGCGAATCAAGTGGCTGAAATCGGCGAAGGCCTCGGCATCAACATCCACCGGGTCATCGAGGCAGTGAATTTAAACTATTCGCGCAATGATATTCCAAAACCGTCGCCGGGCGTTGGAGGGCCGTGCCTCATCAAAGATCCCTATATTTTACGAAAGCTGTTTAGGAACGGCGGATTGGAAGCGCCGCTGATCGAAGCCGCGCGGAAGGTCAATGAAGCCGGTCCAGAGCGGGTCGTACGCACGGCGGCGGACCTTCTTAAAAAAGCGGGTAAGGATCTGCGGGATTCGAAAGCCTTTATCGTCGGGTTCGCCTTTAAAGGGGAGCCGGAAACATCGGACCTCAGAGATTCCACCACCCTATGGCTGCTGAAGGAATTAAAAAAATACACGAAAAATATTGCGGGCTATGATCCGGTCGCCTTCCCGGAAGAGATGGATGCGCTCGGCATTCAGGTCGTGGGAGTGGAGGATGGATTCAGGGATGCAGATGTCGTCTTCATCATGAACAACCACCAGTCCTATCTGCGATGGGACATCGAGTCCCATATTGCCCTGATGAGAAAACCAGCCTTGATTTACGATTGCTGGCGGCTGTTTTCCAATCGGCAAATCATCGCGCTGCCGGATGTCATTTATGCTGGAATCGGAGTGGCCAGCGGTGGAGCATTATCGGCATAGACCTGTTCAAACAGGATTTTTTTAAGGAGATATTGTTGTGGAAGGAAAAAGGGTCATTGTTACGGGAGGCAGCGGTTTTATCGGGGCAAGTTTGGCCAAGCGGCTTGTGGACCTGGGTTACCGTGTCAGAGTTCTGGACAATTACTTTCGCGGCAATCTGAGGCGTCTAAAAGGCTACTTGGACCGCATCGAGTTTATTGAAGGGGATATTCGAAATGAAGATCAGGTGTTGAAGGCAGTCGAAGGAATGGAAATTCTTTACCACCTGGCGTTCATCAACGGGACCCGCTACTTTTACGAAATACCGGAGCAGGTTTTGGATGTGGGCGTGCGCGGCGCGCTAAATACTTTAAAAGCCGCACGCCAGCACTGCATTCGCCGGTATATTTTGGCCTCTTCTTCGGAAGTGTATCAATCCCCTTCAAAAGTGCCGACGGATGAAAAAGAGCGGATCCTTTTGGAAGACATCACGAATCCCCGTTACAGCTATGCGGGGGGCAAGATCATCAGCGAATTGCTGACTTTAAACTTCCTGCGCCAAACCGACACGGAGACCGTGATTTTCAGGCCCCATAACGTATACGGTCCCGATATGGGATACGAGCATGTGATCCCGGAGCTGATGAGAAAAATATACGAAGCCAGCGGGGCTTTTGCCCGAAAGGAAATCGCGATTGAAATTCAGGGGCACGGCGAGGAGACAAGGGCCTTTTGCTTCATCGATAACGCCGTAGAAGAGATTATGCTCTGCGCGACTAAGGGTTATAACGGCGAAATCTATCATATCGGTGAAATGCAGGAAATCCGCATCCTGGATCTCATTCAAATGATGGGAAGTATTCTAAACATCCGGATCAAAACCATTCCGGGGGCCTTGAGGGCCGGAGGAACGCCCCGGCGTTGCCCGGATATCGGCAAAATCAAGGCGCTCGGTTACCGGGAAGAAATCCCGTTGGAAGAAGGCCTGCGGCGGACAGTGGCCTGGTATAGCCGCGAATTGATGAATTCAAAACCGGTCTAATATTATGAGGAGTTATAAACATGAAATATATTCCCGTGGCAAATGTGATTACGGAAGAGGATGATGCTCAAGCTGTTTACGAAGTGGTTAAATCAGGCTGGTTGAGCAAGGGAAAGAAAGTCGATGAGTTTGAAAAGCGTTTTGCGGCAGCAGTGGGCGCGCGGGATGCAATCGCCGTAAACAGCGGGACGTCGGCCCTGCATGCCGTGCTGGCGGCGCTGGACATCGGACCTGGCGACGAGGTCATTTTACCTTCCCTGACCTTTATTTCAACGGCGAACGCCGTTCTCTACCAGGGTGCCACGCCGGTTTTGGTGGAATGCGACCCCAAAACATATAACGTGACTCCGGAAATTTTAGAGAAAGCCATTACCGATAGAACCAAAGCCATGATCCCCGTGGATATGAACGGCTTGCCGGTGGACTACGATGCAATCCTCGCCTTGGGCCGAAGGCGCGGGATCCCCGTGATCGCCGACAGCGCCGAGAGCTTGGGAGC
>RPPU01000290.1 GCA_003819975.1 Desulfobacteraceae bacterium | reverse complement strand
CGAATTTTTAGAGATCCCGTGGAGTTCATGCGGCAATTTGAAATTTATTAACAACGAATTATCAATGTTCTAAAATATACGTCTAATGGAGGAAGCATGAATCTGACGGAAAGCAAATATAAAGAGTATGCGCTGGTGCGCGAGATGCTGCAAACGCCCGAGATTATCCGGCGGTTCCGCACCGGAGATCTGACCAAGCCTTTGGCGGCCCTGCGCAAGACCTCCAAATTATTTTTGGTCGGCGAAGGGTCCTCCCGGATCTTTCCGGCCAAGAACGCCATTCAGATCGCGCGGACAAGCAATTCCGATCTGACCGTTTATACCGAAGGCTGCCGGCAAGCCCAGGAACTGGCTCTGGAACCGTTCACGGTTTTCGGCGCCTCCAATTCGGGCAAAACCAAAGAAGTCATCGCCCTTTTAACGCAAAAGCGGGCTGCTTTCCAGTTCGCGCTTACTTCTTTTCAGAATACGCCCCTGGAAAGGCTGTGTAGCGAGGTTTTTATTCTGAGTTGCGGCAAAGAAGAGGCCGTGGCTGCGACCAAAAGCGTGATCGAACAGGGTCTGTTCTATCATCAATTGTTGCTCGGCTTTTTCGGAAAAGCCATATCCCAATCCGTTTTGGATGAACTTTCCGACAAAGCCCTGGAGGTCTTGAACCTAACAATCGACGACGCCATGGTCGCCAAGATCAGTCAGGCGCCCGCGATCTATTTTGCCGGGCGCAACAATGGCGTGGCCGAAGAAGCCACCTTGAAAACCAATGAGATCACCCGAAAAAAATCAGCCTTTCTGGAAGGTACCTATGCCGTGCATGGTATTGAAGAAGTTATGAGTCCTCAGGAGGTCGTAGTTGTCATCGAGCCTTATGCGGAAGAGGAAGCCAAGTTCCAAGAGGTGCTCGAACAGGGTGTGGGTATGAGTGTTTTCGCCATCAGTTCACGCCGGACCTTGTTCCCCGGCATTCAAATTCCCGCGCTTCAGGGCTATGACTCCTATCTTCAGCTCCTGGCCTGTTGGAATTTGCTGGTTGAAATCGGCATCCGCCTGGGCATCAACATGGACAAGCCGGTGCGCGCCCGTAAAGTCGGCAATGAATATCAATAAAATATTTTTTCCGGGATGAAAAAATATTTTATAATGGGGGCGAACAACGTAGAGAGATAAAAATCGTTTCTACGCTGATCACCCCCGGTTCCCGGAAAAGAACGAGAGACACCAAGGAATTTCTCCCGCTCCTTTCAGGGCGTTCTATGTGCGCATCATCCATCTATCGAGCATTTGTTGTCGATAAATGAAAGAGCATAATCAATGTTTTTTCGATCCTATTGAAAAAACATCTAGGCACTCAGACCGTTATTGCATGAGGATCCGGAAGAATAGGCCGCGGCGCAAGCGCCGGGCGCAACCTTTTCCTTCAGCCGGATGCCTGAAAAAATCAAAAACTCGGCTATAGTCATCAGAGCGCGGGTTTGTAAAGTAGGCTTCATTTCTCCGCGCGCTTTCAGATCATTAATCCTATGGGATGTCCGTACCGCTTCCAAGAGCGTTGCTTGACGTTCCCTGGCCATCATCTCTATCATTAGAGGATGAGAAAACATGTTAATCTCCTATTATATTTAGTGTTTTTAGAGGTTATCGTATTGTTGCGTTTCGTTTGATCGTTATCCGTTGACAAATAAATCTCCATAAAAACCTCCTTTCTGTTGGGTTCTTGGTTAAAATGGTTATTGAAATGGGTTCCAAAATAAAAAAGCCGCGAAAGTTGTTTGCGCGGCCGATCATTGATTTTATTCAAAAAAAAGCCGCGGATGCATTCCACATCCGCGGCTTGGGCTTCCTCGAGGAAAAATCCTCGTTTCATATCAGAAACCTAGCGGGATGTGATATTTTTTTGCCGTTGATATATGCTACAAACACCATGCGATAGTCACATCTCCTTTATAGTCATTAATGAATTTTTGGTTCATTTCTGTTTCCACTTTCTATCAATCAGAGCAAGAGATCGTTTGAGTTATTTGAAGTCGAAATCAAAAGCAGAATCATCTTCATTTAGAAGTAGGGATTATAGGGATTCGGTTTTAAATTGCAAGCAAAAAATAAAAAATAATTGTAAAAAAGTGTATTTTATAAAGAGGGGATCTCTAAAAATTCACTTTCTCGACAACGATACCCATAAAAAACGGCTAAATATGAACAGTAAAATTCTTAAAAGGCGAATTTTTAGAGATCCCGAAGATAGAGGTTATTTTCCTGAGAATTCAAACGGTTTTAATCAGTTTGAGGAAAACTTGCCGGGATTTGGGACCGTCAAATTCACAAAAAAAGATCTTCTGCCAGGTGCCTAAGAGTAAGCGGCTGTTTTCAATGACCACGGTTACGGAGCTGCCCATGAGCGAAGCCTTGATATGACTGTCGGAATTCCCTTCCATGTGCTGATACCGGGCATCGGCGGGGATCACTTCATTCAGCTTGGCCAGGATATCCCGGCAAACGGCGGGATCGGCCCCTTCATTGATGGTGAGGCCGGCTGTCGTATGGGGCACGTAGATAACACAGAGACCGTCTTTAAGGTCATGCTGGGAGATGACTTTTTGGACCGGCGCGGTGATATCCACCATGTCGGTATGTTTGCCGGTTTTAAGATTGATCATCTCAGCCATGGAAAATCCTCGCGAGTCAAGCTGATAGGTTGTAGGTGTTTAGACCGTAGGCAAGAAAGCATTATTGTTCTTTTGCTGACAGTCTAAATGTTTTATTGATCCTGAAAAACCCAGGATCAATAAAACATGAATTCCGGCAAGCCGGAACAGGAGTTCCCGCGAGATCGCCGGAATAAATCCGTATGACGGTAACAGGTCAATTATTTACATTTCATTTATCGACAACAAATTGTCGATAAACTGGAATAAGAAGCTATTCACCTGATTTTCAGAAAACATTAATCATAAACCCGCCATCCACCACCAGGCATTGGCCGGTGATAAACGAAGCGCCCGGCATGCAAAGAAAGGCAACGGTTGCGGCCACTTCTGCGGGTTCGCCGATCCGGCCTAAAGGGGTGCGCGCCAAAACAGCGGCCAGGTAGTCCGGGTCCTTGAGTACGGATTCAGCGAGGGGCGTGCGGATATACCAAGGCGCGACACTATTAACCCGAATATGATCGGGCGCCCATTCCAAAGCCAGATTGCGGCTCATCTGTACCAGGGCTGCTTTGGTCATACCATAAGGCGCGCCGGTGCGCAAGGCAGTCAGGCCACCCACGGAAGCGATATTGACCACAGCGGCCTGGCCGGCCTTTTTTAAAAACGGATGGGCCAGCCGGCTCATCTCAAAATGGCTGTTCAAGTTGGTTTCAAAAATCAGCTTATATTCCGCGGCAGTATATTCGACGGCTTTTTTGCGGATATTCATGCCTACATTGTTAACCAGGAAATCCAACCGACCCCAAAGATGTCCAATGCGGTTGAAGATTTTTTTCCGTGCACCGGGCTTGCTGACGTCCGCGGCCAGGCCATATGTTTTGTGACCAAAGCCCCTGGTTTTTTCTAGAAACGCTTTAATTTCAATAGGATTGCGCGCCACCACAAAAAGCTCGGCGCCTTGATTGATAAATTCTTCAGCCACAGCCAGTCCAATACCTTTGGTGGCGCCGCTAATCAGGGCTTGTTTGCCTTTGAGATTCCACTGAGATGACATATCGGTTCCTTATTGGAGTCCCTTATATCTAAATATTTATAGCTTAAAAAAAGGGGATGATCAAGTTCGGCAAATGCAAATGTTCGGCAAATGCAAATGTTCGGCAAATGCAAAAACAGGTCGGATAGGCACCAATTTTGCAGAATATCTTACTCATAAATAGGGAAAATTTTTTAAATTTGGGCATGAAGACGGCTTTTCATAATGTAAAAGGCGCCTATAAATATTTGTCGATTATTCAACCAGTTACATGTTTATTTGGTTTTCCGACGTTTAACTCCTAATCAGAAAAGGGCGGGAGATGAAAGGCAGCATTCAATTCAAGATCAACATGGTCCTGGTTCTCTCCATTACCGTCATTTTAATGGCTTTTGGGTTTTACGATTATTTTGCCGCCAGCCGCCGGTTGACCGGCGAACTGAGCCAAGCGGCCGATGTTATGGCTGAAAGAATGGCCAATCGTATGGCCCTCCCGCTTTGGAATGCAGACAACAAGCGGGCCGCAGAGGTCGTGATCGAGGAGATGGGCGATAAACGGTTATATGCGGTTTCCGTAAAAGAGACGGACGGCCAAGAGCCTTTTATCCAACGCCAAAGAGATGAAAAATGGGAAATCAGCGATGCCAAGGCGGCGATCACGGCGGACGCATATCTCCATCGTCAAAAGGAGATCGTTAAAGACGGCCAGAAATTAGGCCTGGTCGATATCTATATCAGTATGCAGTTTATTAAGCAGCAATTGAAAAATTCCATTCTCGGCATTGTTTTGCGGGCCGTTCTGCTGGATTCCTGTATGGTGGCGCTCATGTTCTTTTTGATCCGCAAGATCATCATCAAGCCGGTAGCGAGCATGGCGACCTCTTTGACGGAGTGTTCAAAACATGTCGCGCAATACGCGGCCGAAGTTTCCGGCGTCAATTCGCAACATGTCGCGGGCGCTTCCGAGCAAGCCTCTTCGTTAAAGGAAGTTTTTACTTCCATTCAAAATGTCTCCCACACGGCTGAAAAAAACGCTCAAAGCGCCGATCAGGCCAATACCCTGGTCAAATCGGCCAAGGAGATGTTCGGGCAGGCGCATCAAGCAATGGAGAAATTGAGCCTTTCCATGCACGAGACCACTCAATCCAGCGAGGAGACCTCCAAGATTGTAAAAAGCATCGATGGGATCGCTTTTCAAACCAATCTGCTGGCTTTGAACGCAGCAGTGGAGGCGGCCCGCGCCGGAGAAGCCGGCTCCGGGTTTGCGGTTGTGGCCAAGGAAGTCCGCAATCTGGCCTTGCAGTCTGCGGGCGCCGCTCAAAACACAACCGGGTTGATCCAGAATACGGTCCAAAAAATAAATTCCGGGTCCGGACTGCTGGTCGAAGCGTATGATGTTTTTAAAAAAATTATCAGCAGCAATGAAGAAATCAACCGTATGTTCAATAACATTGCGGCCGCTTCAAACGAACAAGCCCGCGACATTCAGGCCGTCAACCGGGCCTGGAATGAAATCGAAAAAGCGATGTACTTAGGGGTTGAAAAAGCCAAGCAATCCCTGGGGGTATCGCAGGCCATGCATGACCGTTCCACGGAAATGAAACAAATCGTAAACGATTTGATAAGGTTGATCGGCGATAGAAAATTTTAGCTGTAAAAATAAAGAACAGGGAGGGTCAAAAAAATGAAAAAGGGCATAATGGGGATCTTGGCTGTTATGGGGATCTGTCTGCTGGCGTTTCCGGGCATGGCTCAGCAAAAGATCGCGGAAATCGTGATTGCCAGTGAGGAATGGAAAAACGCCACCAATACGGACGGCACCGGCCTGTACTGGGAAATCTTCCGCGCTGTTTTTGAGCCGGCCGGAATCAAAGTAAAACCCATGATCCGGTCCTATGAGGGGACCATGGAGCTGGCCCGGCAGCAAAAAGTCGATGCCGCCGTGGGGGCCTATATAAACGAACAGAAAGGGGTTCTGTTTCCCAAAGCCCATTTCGGAGTGGATGTGGTGGCGGTGGCCTACAAAAAAGGCAAACTGGCGGAGTGGAAAGGCGAAGCTTCCCTGGCCAATAAAAATATCGGCTGGGTCAAGGGATATTCTTTTGACGAGTATTTGGACGTCAAAGTGAATAAAATGGAATTTGAAACCAGGGAAGACATTATGCGGGTCCTGGAAAAAGACCGGCTGGATTTTTTTATGGACGCTCAGGCCGATATACTGGATACGGTCGAAAAAGGTTCTTTGGATCTGTCGAAATTTGAAATCAAGGAAGTCAAAAGATTAAATCTTTATCTGGTGTTCGCCAATAACGCCAAAGGACAACAATTGCTCAAGGTTTTCGACGAGAACATTCAAAAAATAGTTGCATCGGGAGAAATGAAAAAGATCTGCCAGAAATGGGAGTCGAAACATTTGACTTGCCCGTACTAACCCGGTCATCGTCCAGATCCATGCCGGGCGGCGGTTGTTTAGAAGAAGCGTGTTTTGCAAGTTTTTATTTTT
>RPPU01000289.1 GCA_003819975.1 Desulfobacteraceae bacterium | reverse complement strand
GCTCCGGGTCGTTTTGGCGTTTTGATGCGGCTGAAACGCTTTCTTGAAAATCTTTGTCCGGGCCAAGGCGTGGGGCACGGCCGCCGTCGCATGCACCGCCGGATCGCCGAGCAGATTAAACTGAATCAAGGTTTTAAGATCGGTCGGATCAAGATGCGTATAAGCCTGAGCAAACCGATGCCGCGCGCGCAGAGCCGCCTCGCCCAGGGAGGCCCCATCCAGGACTTCATTCAGAAAATACTGACAGATCAAATCGGCCTGGCCGTTGCCTTCACTCGGGCCATAGGCGATGGTGGAACTGCCGAAATAACCATAAGCCCCGTCGCGCAGATACGTGCTGCAAATACCGGCTTGACCGGTGCTGTCCGCCGGATCGTAGAGTTCCGCCCCATAGCAGCATTCGGCGGCAATGACCGTGCCGTTGCTGATTTTACTTTTAAGTTGCTTGGCGCTATGCGCCTTGGGATATTGGCTGCCCCGCTGCCCGTAAAAAAAAGGGTCGCCGGCTGCGCCATGACAGTTGATGAAATGCAGGCGCGGCCGCACTTGCGCCTCGGTCCAGGCCGGACCCTTGGGCGGCGAAGTTGCGAGAGCCGTGTCGCTGCCGAAGATCTTGGTCAGGCTGAGCGCAGTCGAATTTTTCCAGACCTCGGCGCTCACGCTGAAATACTTCTGAAACTCGGAACGATTGCGGGTCTTGTGCCGGGCGGCCGTGCCTAAAAGAAAAACAAAATAAGCTGCATCCGCCTTGCCCAACAGATCCGGCAACCGACCCACCACCCGGGTCGGGCCCAAAAAACGGGTCGGGTCCGTGCTATAGGCTGCTTCGCAGGCATAGGGCACATCGCTCGGCACCCACTTGTCTTCATCACCGTCCGGATCATAAGCCGGGTTTTTTAAATCCTGATGCGGCAGAATATCGGGCGCACCCAGAAGCATGATGTAATCCGGCTTATAGGTTTTATAAATGGCGTCCACAGCCGCTTTGACCTGCTTCTGATCGTCCGCCTGATTGACTTGCGAACCATGCACTTCAGCCATGTGCGCCGCCGAATCAATCTCCACCAGCTTGGTTTCCAACCCGCGCTTCTGGTCGGCCGCGATAAGCTTAAAAAGCGCCTTCTCGATTTTTATAAAATGGACACCGTATTTGGCCTGTAACGCTTTCCGATTGGTCACGATCGCTTTGTCCGGTTTCATAAATATTCCTCCTTTTCTGATGAATGATTCCCATAGGCCGATTCCCGGTCGTTACAGCGTCTCGACCAAAAAATGACATGCGGATATAAGTTAAAAATACGACAGAAAATAAATCCATCTAATCTCTTAAGAGCATGTAGTCACTTAAGCCACGGCCACCTGCTTACCGGCTTCGTCAAAACGATCTGTCCATTTTGCCTATTTTTTGACAATTTTCAATAAAATTTTCCGCTGCGGAGGGTGTTTCCTGCTTTATTTTTTGCACTAAACTTCATATAATGTGCCGAAAATAAAAGGGGGTTGACGTTATAAAATGGAAAACCGATACGACACTTATTGCGGATTATATTGCGATGCCTGCATGATCATGGCCGCGAACAAAAACAAGACCTTGGAAAGCCTGGCCCAAAAATGGAACCGGCCGGTCGCTCAGTTGGAATGCAGCGGTTGCAAAAGCGGCCGGGTCTCGGTCTTTTGCCGGCAATGCGTCATTAAAAACTGCGCCCAGACCAAAGCCGTCGAATTCTGCTTTGAATGCCCCGAATATCCCTGCCCCCAAATAGTCGCCTTCAACAACGATGAAGATCCGCATCATTCGGTCGTCTTGAAAAGCCTCGACAACCTGAAATCGATCGGCCTCGCGCAATGGCTGTCGGACCAGGACCGCCGCTGGCGTTGTTCCGGCTGCGGGACCCGATTTTCCTGGTATGAAAAAACCTGCACCCAATGCGGCCAAAGCGTATACAACGCCGAAGAGGAAGAAAAAGACTTCTGTCAAAAAAAAGCGTAAGAAGGATTCACCGCTAAGGCCGCAAAGGAACGCAGAGATTCATAGTATTGTCACTACTCAGGCTCAATGATATCCCCTAATAATGATTTCTCCTCTGCGACCCTCCGCGTCCTCAGCGGTGAACAATCTTACCCCTGCCGCACAAAATGTGGCATCTCCAACGGAATTTCAAAGGTCAGTTCCATGAACCCCTGATAAACCCCCGCGACATACCAGGGGGTTTGATAGACGATCTTTTTCTTGCCTTGTTTTTCAATGGTATAAACATTCTTCTCTTGTGTTTCCATTAAATTATTTAATTTCGCCCGGGCCGGTTCCGGGTGACAATCCAGGACATTTTTTCCGATCAGTTTTAAACCGCCCTGTTTTTCATTCACCTTGGCTGAAGCGTCGTTCATGTAAAGGATAATCCCTCCCCTGTCGCTGACGGTCAGCGCACCCGGGAAATCTTTGAAACAGTCATTTAAATCCATATTAAAGCATCCTTTTTAAAAATGAATGAATTAAACCGAATTCATACAACACTATTTTGAGACCCTTATGAATGACGACCCTATCATATTCGATCCGGCTTTGTCCAAAATCGCATTGCCCCATTAGCATGACCGATAAATAATGGACAAATACCATAAAATAATTTACATAAGATGAACCTATTGATGGTTTTTATCGACTTAACCATATATACGGCTGCCCGAATGGGTCTTTTTTGTGCAAAAATAAGGAAAACCGATTGATCTCTTAAACCTGCCATTAAAGGAGACTGAAACATGAAAAAGTTGACCCTTTTGACTGCATTAATAACCGCCTGTTTTTTAACCCTTTTCCTTCTAAATGACGGTTTTGCCGCCCCCCCGGCCAAACCCAAAGCCCCGCTCACACCGGCCGGAACCGCAACCCCGCAAACCACGCCGGCCGCCAACCAACAAAGCGCGGTTCCGGGGTCGTTGAAAATCCGCAAAGCCGAGATGACGAACCTCGTCATCGGCACTGCCGCCGACGGAACCTGGACCTGGAAAGCCACGGTCAAGAACACCGGCACCGCCGCCCTGAACGGCAAAGACCTGACCGTTCAAGGATCAAGCATCTCTTTTCCTCCGGCCCAAAACACTTGGAAACCGGCTTCCGGATCCATTGTCAGCTCCGGGACCCTGGCGCCCAATCAATCCGTGGAGGTGTTGCGCCATTGGACCCGTTGCTGTCTGACCGATCAATTGAAAGTCGAACTCCGCGACACAGTGGCCAACAAGGTTTTGGACACCAAACTCCTGGCCGGGTTGA
The DNA here is from genome assembly GCA_003819975.1 of Desulfobacteraceae bacterium. The sequence goes on along the minus strand of RPPU01000289.1, from coordinate 2,927 downwards.
TTTACAGCGCCGCGCCCATGAAGCCCTTGGACGTGCGCGTCAAACGCATCGAATGGGATGACAGCGCCAAGACCTGGAAAGCGACCGTCAAAAACAACACGAATTTCACCTTGAAATTTTCGGTGCAAGGCTATCTCTGGCCGGCCGGCACGAACAGCCCCGTGCCCGCCGGCGGACAACAGCTCACCCTGGGACCGCAGGCCGAAAAGACGGCCATGGCGCTGCATGCGACCGGCGCAAAAAACGGCGATCTCCTGAAAGTGCATATTCATTTCCTCATGGGCGCCGGCGCCTGCAACGAGAACTGGGAAGATTGCGGCGGGAGGGGCTCCCACAACATCACCATCCCGAACAGCGCGAATTTCTGATTTTTAAAACGCGCCAAAAAAACACATCATAAATTTTTAAAGCGGTTGATCATCATTCAACCGCTTTTTTTCATTGTCTTCTAAAAAAAGGACTGCCGAATGATCCCAAATGCCTTGGCAAAGGCTTGGTCAACAAACTTACCGGACTTTCATGCCGACCTTTGCCCGTCTGCACTTTAACGGATCCATGCATCATGCTGTTTTTTTTAGTTTTCGGAACAATACCTATCCCTGTGTTGCGTCATCCGTGCATCGTAATGATCGCTTCCGCGACTTTTTTCATGGGGATATTTTTTTCCATACTGATGGTTTGCAACCGGCGATAGGCCTGGGATTCAGTCAAATTTTCCGACTTCATTATCAACCCCTTGGCTTTCTCGATCAATTTTCTATTTTCCATTTCCTGGTGAAGTCTTGTAACTTTTTCGGTCAGCTCGGATTTTTCTAAAAAATGGCTGACCGCCAGCTCAATGGCCGGCGACAGATTCTCCATGCGAAAAGGCTTTGAAAGATAAGCCATGACACCTGCTTCGCGGGCACGCCGGATCAGATCGGGCTCGGAATAAGCGGTTAAAATGATGACCGGATATTTTCCGGCAATTTCGCGGGCCACGCTGATGCCATCCATTCCCGGCATTTTGATATCCAATATTACCAATTCGGGCTTTTTTTCTTCGATTAAACGAACGGCTTCCCGTCCATCTTTGGCCTCGCCGATGACTTGATGGCCGATCTGCTCAAGCAATTCCCTCAGATCCATCCGTATGATCGATTCATCATCTGCAATAAAGATTTGAAAACTCATTTTCGCGCCCTCTTTTTTATAAAATGATCCGGAAGTTGTTGCCCGCGCTATGAAGCGGATATCTTTTTTTCATCTTCTTCCGGTCCGGTACTTGAAAATTCTATCTCATATCTTGTTCCCGCGTCATGCCTGAGTTTGATTTCCCCGCCAAGCTGCTCCCGGACTAAAATAGAAACCAATCTCAAACCCAACGTCTTTACGGCATCCGGATCCCGGTCTTTCGGCATCCCGATCCCATTATCGCAGACGGTCAAGAGAATCATGTCTTTGCTCTTTGCTTGAAAAGCAACTTGTATTTTTCCCCGGCCCTTCCAAGAAGAGGGGAACCCATGCTTTAGGGAATTGGACACCAATTCATTGATGATCAAACCGCAGGGAATGGCCAGATCGATTCCCAAATAAACATCTTCAATTCTGATTTCCGGTTCGATGATTTCCGGCTCGATGCCGTACGATTGATACAAATTATCCACCAAATTCTTAATATAATCATAGGTATCAATCCGGATCAAGTCCTGCGATTGATAGAGCTTTTCATGGATGGTTGCCATGGATTGAACACGATTGCAACTCTCCCTGAACACCTCCCGCAAAGGTTGATCCTGGATATGCCGGGATTGCAGATTCAGAAGGCTGGATATGATTTGCATGTTATTTTTAACCCGATGGTGGATCTCGCGCAGCAGAATTTCTTTTTCCTTAAGAGAGGTCTTGATCTGTTTTTCCATCCGCTTTCTTTCGATAACTTCCTTTTCAAGTTCTTCCTGCGCCCGCTTGCGGTCGATGGCGATGGCGACTTGGTCGGAAACCGATAAAAGGATTTCAATGTCTTTATCCGTAAAACGCTCCGGATCGCTGAAACTTTGCACCCCCATGATTCCGAGCACTTGACCCTTGATCTTAAAAGGGACACCCAGCCAGGCTTCACAAGGGGATCCAAAGATGGGTTTCCCTTCCTTTGCGTCCAGCCGCTCCATTTCGTCCCGATTCACCAGCAACGGTTTCCCGGTCTTGATGACAACCATGCTGAGCAAAGACCAATCGGATGCTTTTACGGTAACGGGGTTCCCGAAGGCCGCAAATTCGTTGTTCTCGCTTTTATGATAGGCAGAAACGAGCGTGTCCTCCCGTTCGTTGTAAAGATAGATAAAAAAATTGGTCGTATCGACGATTTGTTTTAAAGAATCGCGGATCGATGTGCATAGTTCATCCAGATTAAAAGCAGTGTTCACCGCATTGGAAATGCCGAACAAGGCTTGATTGATTTCTTCGGCATGTTTGCGTTCATGAATATCCAGAATCACACCTTCAATGCGCCGGTTTCCCTGATCGTGCTCCAGGACCATCCCTCTTTCATAGACCCAGCCGTAATGCCCGTTTTGTTTTTGCAGACGATATTCCACTTTGTAAGGCCGGCAACCGGCCAACGCTATGCGAATAGCATCGCTCACCGCCTGGCGATCGTCGGGATGGATGAGCGCTTCGAACAGAGGCTCGTTGGCCTTTTCCTCTTTTAAATTAAAGCGCAACCATCGTGTCGGGCGCACTTGACGCTCAAGCGGGTTCAACTCATCGGATGCCGTCCCGGCAATCTCCTTCTGGCGATATCCCGTGATCGACTCTACCGCCGGGCTGATATAGGTGAAAAATCCGCTTTGGTCCGCGGAATAGGTGATGGCGTCTAAATCCTCAATGAGGTTTCGAAAACGGCTTTCGCTCCTTTTCAAGGCTTCTTGAGTTCGCTTACGGTCAAT
>RPPU01000288.1 GCA_003819975.1 Desulfobacteraceae bacterium | reverse complement strand
GGGGTTCTTTCTTGAACCAAAGGAGAAGTTTTTTCAATGTTTAACCGTTTTAGTAACTCTTTGTTTTTACAATGTTTATTTTTTTGCTTGACAGGAGTTATATAGGATGTCCCACTCGACACTGTCGGATCTTCCTCCCGGTTTGTTGGTCAAGGAAGGCACGCCTTGGGTGCCATAGACACCGGTCGGGCTTCGGATATCATCTCCGGAAACCCAAATCCAGGTTTTGTCGGTCGGCCGAAAGCGCCAGAGATCGTTCAACCGGCCTTGGCCGGCCGTGGATAAGCCGCTCCCGCCGAAGAGCCAAAGATCGCCCGCAGCATCGATCCAGGCGACACTGCACTGTCTTCCGCCCGGCTTGCCGGTTGCGGAAGGCACACCTTTGGTGTCGTAGACACCACGTTGATAGACAGTATGTTCCCCGGAAACCCAGGTCCAGGTTTTGTCGGCTGGTCGGTAGCGCCAGAGATCGTTCAAAAAACCCAAGTTCCCCTGCGCGTCCCGGCCCCACCCGCCGAAGAGCCAGAGATCGCCCGCAGCATCGATCCAGGCGACACTGTCCCGTCGTCCTCCCGGTTTGTTGGTCGCCGAAGGCACGCCTTGGGTGCCGTAAACACCGGCTTGATCCCGAACATTATCCCCGGAGATCCAAGTCCATTTTGGGAAAAGGCTGCCATTGCTTTTACTGCTGCCGGCTCCCGCGTCTTGCGCCGACGCATAGTCGGTGATTAATGTTGTGAAAAAGATGAGAGTAAAATAAAAAGCCGTTGCGAGGATTTTTTTCATACGTATCTCCAATGGGAACGTCCCGCGCCAAAAATTCGCTTTTGACCTTGCAGAGCATAAAACAACCCGTCTTGTTCGTCAAGCGACAGAATCAGGTAAACAGAAAAGGTCGAATGCGTCGTCGAATGGGACGTTGTTGGCTATGTTGACTGAATAAAATCCTTTCCAATAAACATCAAAGAGAGTGAGGAGACGCAATTACTGTCTTCTTTTTTATTTATTTACAACATAGCATGTTTCTATCTGCTACATTTAACAAGTCAATGTGACCAACAACGTCTAACTCGACTACTTTTCGGCCTGGCTCCTTTTTCTCCTTCTGTATATTTGAACTATTGTAAACCATTTAATAGACAAAACTACTAATGATCCACTTACCATGATCCACTTATCTTCATAAATTTCCATATACAAAAAAAGAAACAATGAACAAAATAGTAAAAAAATAACAATAGTGGTTTCAAGTATTATAAAAATTTTTTTCGGTTTAACTAAAGCCAGGATTAGAAAGATGATACTCACAAGGCAGTATATCATTGTCAACATGCCACAAAACGCTATTATTCCTCCTCCCCAAAGAAAAGAACCACCAAAAACAAAAATAGGTTTGGTTACGATTAAATTAACAAATAAATAAAAAAGAATAGATATGTTGTTTATTTTCAAAAAAATTACCTCTAATTCAATCGTATGAAAATTTAAATCATATCCACACGATCATCATTCCTCGATAATGCGAATCTCGTTACAAAGTTCAAAGGACTCGTGAGAAGATAGGGTCGAATCTTTAAACTTAACCAATTTTTCAAATCGAACTTTATCTTAAAAATATAATTTTAAGGCATCTTTAATAATCGCCTGGTTTGTCCTTTAATTTCTGAGACATCCTGCAATCAAGTTTTTTGCCAAGCCCTGACGCCGCCAATCCAGATGAACGGCCAGCCGGTTGATCAAACCCTTGCGGCTGTCGTGCGTGACCAGCGCGACGCCGATTAAATCGCCCTGCGCCGTCTCGATACCGACAACGGTTTGGATGCCGCTTGCGAGCTGCCGCTCAAAGGCCCTACGCGAATCGCGACCCTTGGGCCGGATATGCAACCCCGCCGCCCGCCGCAGCGTCATAATGCGCGGGTAGTCATCGGCATTCAGCCAGCCGGGTGGTTTCAATTTCACGCTTCAATGCCTCCACAAGACTTTGCTTTTTACAGCTCGACGGTATCTAACTGAGGTTGCATTTTCAAAGGTAAAAATGGGCACATAGAAAATCACCGATTCTTTTAACTGAATTTTTTCTTAAAAGGCCCATTTGATGCCAAAAGACATTGGTCTAAGGCCAAAAATCAGGCTAATTTTCAACGATTAAGGTTTAATATCAATCAGTTGCCTTGGTCCGACCCCAGGAACGGGCATTAAAAAAGGCGACCCTTTAACCTTGAGGATTCCCATGGACGTCGGACGGGACGTTAATGGATAGCGTGACTAATTCAATCCCCTCCGGCTCAACATCTTTGATACCGCTGAAGTCGCGGCTCCTGTTTGTGTGCCGATCTCCTCTAATAGCTTATCACACTCTTTAATAGGGGGACCGGCGTGTTATTGGCCACATCGACAATAAAAACCATTTTCAATAAACACCAAAGAGATCAGAAAGGCTGTAACAGCTTTATACTTCTCTTTCATTTTTATTTAATTACATGATCACACGATTAAATTTAAAACACTTTCACAAGTCAACCCAGCAAACAACGCTCACATGACATCCCGTTCCCGTGGTTTATACCTTCTATGGACGGAACAGGGGGAAACAAAAGCGCCTGCCAAAGTCTCCCCCTGTTTTATTCTCTATTTATTGAGCATAGGGAACCCTAACGCAATTAACGCAGGTTATGGGGCAGGGAGAACCGAAACCGATATAACAGGTACCCCCGTCATTGCCTTCCCCTCCACCGCCACCGCCGCCGCTCGGATAATCATAGCACTGTAAATCATTATTGTTATCTCGATAGCAACCATAAGGGCATTGCGAGCAAAAATCGCTCTCCCAGCAATAATCGGACCAACTTTGGCAGGTGTAATAATCCAAAAATTGACTTACCCCGTCTCTTTCGGCATAAAGTACCCACACCGATTTACAATACCCGTATTCGCACCCGGCCGATTGGAAAACGGCTGATCCGCCCGTCAACCCTTGATCTCGAGCCATGGTTTGAGCCATGGCTTGTGCTTCCCGAGGACAGGTGCCGGTATCGCAGGCATAGACATTCCCGAATGAAAATAAGATAAAAGCGCCGATAAGCGATAGTGCAATAAAAAAGCGATTCATTATGGTTTCTCCTTTTTTAATAAAGTCCATTTGATTGAATTCGTAAACTGTCATTTTCGACATAGTTAATTAAAAATCGTTTAGTTCAATTTATTATAGAGAAAAAAAATGACCCCACAGACGAAATACCTCTTTAAAGCAGCAGATGACGATTGACTTTGATGCCCACCTCCTTTCCCAACCTTCTTGCGATCAGAGTTTGTGCGACAGGCGATAAGAACTTTCTTTTTGCCGCCCGAAATATATATCAAGCCGAAGAGCGGTGCAAACTAATAAATCGTTCAAATTTAATTTTTCTTGTGTCTGATGGGACGTCCGTCAAACGTTAGTGGCTATCGTGACTAACCCAATCCCTTCCTGCGCGCAATTTTCGACACCGATGTAGTCGCGGTCTCCAATTTCCTGCCGACTGCAATGACATACCAAATTCAGTTAATACGGAGGCGACACTTCGTTGGCCATATCATTGATGTAAAATCTTTTCCGATAAACACTAAAAAAAATCAGAAAGCTTGAAACGCTTTATTCTCCTATCACCTTTTTTACTTACATAATAATATATTTTCATCTCACGTCAACAAGTCAACCTAGCCAATAACGTTCGCCCGAGATCTATTTTGTCAAGCTATTCTCGAACATCCCGCAGCCACACAAGCAGTTAACCGGGTCCGACCCCAGGGATAGACTTTAACTTCGTGCCTTCGTGGCTTTGTGTGAAAAATGATAATCCACGGATATCTCCTGAAACTATCTTCCGCGCGCCTTTTTGGCGGGCGGATTGAGGCGCTTATCGAGATTGTCCCATTTGATGCTGCAATATTCTTCCGGTTCCGGCCATTGGTCCGGCGCGATGGAAAGATCACGCGGAGCGCCGGCATCCAGCAAGGCGCCGGAGAATTGCTTGCTGATGACGATTTTCGATTTGGGCGCCCGCACCAGGGTGAGCTCCGCGTGCGGTTCAAACCGGCTTTTCAACGGGTCTTCGCTGTTCACGCCGAGATCCTGGCTTTCATGGTCATACAGCACGAAGACTTTATCGTCGGTCGTTCTCAGGAAATAGATCAAACCCCCGTGTTCCGGTTCCTGGAACCTTTTGGCTGCCGTGAACCGGTAAGACTCTTCGACGACTTGCCCGTCTTCGAGATCCGCGCGCAAATCCGAACGGATGCCGCCCCTTATCTTAAAAGCCCGGGCGACCGAAATGACCGCGAAAACGCCGCAAGCCAGCGCCCCCAGGCCGGGAATCCAACCTCCCAGGGGACCGTCCTTCCCGATTTCAACGCCCAGCGTGATCCGCGCCAACCAAGCCAGAAACGTCCAGGCCAGCATGAACAGCACCATCGGAATAAACCAGCACAAGAATGCCATTCCAACAACGGACTTCCACTTGCCGCCGGCGCTCTTGCCCGCCTTTTCCAGAAATTCTCTTTCCGGACCCGTCATCGATCGTTTCTTAATCATTCGGAGCTCCAACAAAAAATGAAAGCGCGATTCGCCGCCATTTTATCGAAAAAACTATTGATCTTATGCCTTAACCTGCCCCTTTAAACCGGGAACCTTATCTTGTCAAGCTATTCACGAACATCCCGCAGCTGCATAAATAAATCAATAATTTTTATTTAAACGATCAACAGCTTCTTTAAAGCATTTTGTAGTTGCATCTAAATTGCACCCAAATTGCTTATGATGCAGGAGGACGACTTTTTCTAAAAACTTTATACCCCCTTTTAGCAGAATTTTTTGATCATCTAAATTTACTGCAAAATATCCAATTTCTCCTCCATTTGGATCACGTATTTTTTTAAAGCAATGTGCCCATATAAAAGACTGAGTACCATGAGCAATTCCAGATAGAACTCGGTATCTATCAGGAACCTTAAATTGATTTTCGATTAAACTTGTCTTATTTGGAAATGGGCACCCAATATATTTTATTTCATTTTTTTTATCTTTTTTTACATCAGAACCAGCATTTATTGCTTTGACTTCGAGATCACTTATTTTAATTCTAGCTTTATTTTCCTTCTGCGTATTCCCGATATAATGAAAATATTTTCTTTGCTCAATTAAATTTGTGTAACAATAGGAAAAATATCGATTTATACGATCTTTCGAATTTATCTCGTCACATAGAAGCCAAGTTGCAACGGCTGCTGATTCTAGTAAAGAGCGTGCACATATATATGGAGCGATCGGATACAATTTCTGAACAACCAAAGACTCCAACTCAGTAAAATTTTGTTTGGCAATTGTAACAAGCAAAATCCCTCGCAAGAAAGCTTCTTGAATTAATTTTTTATTGGGATAGCTTATAATTTCTCTATCAGCTGGCGAATTTGGTTTTGGCGTTTGAGATGAAAGACGATCAATTTCTTGACGTAAAGACAAAATAGCAGTCTTTTGCATTTTTATTAAACTCCTGCGGCCGAATTAATTAAAGCCATGCCAAACTATTTTCTTGATATTCAAGAGGCCTTATTCATCAGTGTATTCAATAGGCACCACGTCATATTCGAATTCATCGATTGGGCTATCCTGATTTGATGACAAATCAAAACGATATGATACGCCTGTGCGGTAGGTCACACCCCCGCATGCTGTACATTTTTGATCTGTTTGTGACGGCAATAGGTTCTCACCCGCTTTTGAATTCGGATCAGAAAACACGGTCTCAAGCGTCCAGCCGCCCCAGCCGCACGAGTCTTTGTTTACTGCACATACGCAATATGTAATCCAGACATGCGACGGCGTGGTTATGTCGCCCTTGTCTATTTCCAACAGATGTTTGAACTTGCGAGGAAAAGCCACTATTACACCTCATCTCGTTCTACAGCCAACATTGACGGTCGCCGGTTGCCATGTATCGGCAGCGGAATGGTAATCCGTTGGATTAGCTGGTTAGCTGTTCTCTTCGTATTTTACAGGTTCTCCGACCAATTCAATTCCGATATCCAAGACAGGGATGGGATGGAGATACCCACAATCGCCAAAATCAAATGGCGATTCCTCTCTCCCAGTTGCAACCTCCAAAAACTTTGATGCAAGGATATTCCATGCCTCACGCGGAAGCGTAATACGGCCTTCACCATGAGGATCATTTGGATTAT
>RPPU01000287.1 GCA_003819975.1 Desulfobacteraceae bacterium | reverse complement strand
TGAAAAAGGAGGGCGTCGCGAAAAAGCCTCGTGGAACTTGGGCGGCCGCCGCGATTGGGCCTGGTTTACGCCGGAAGTGATTGCGGAATTGGCTCGGGGAACCTCGGAAAGGGCGCTACGGCTTTTGGAAGCCGTGCAACCGCCGGCCGGCGAAATGCCGGTGGTCCTCGGGCCGGGCACGACCGGGATTCTGCTGCATGAAGCCATCGGCCACGGCTTTGAAGCCGATTTCAATCGCAAAAACATTTCAATCTACAGCACTTTGCTGGGCCAAAAAGTGGCGGAACCGTTCGTGACCATCATCGACGATGCGACTTTGCCGGGCCTGACCGGCTCCCTGAATGTCGATGACGAGGGCGTTGCCGGGCAAAAGACCGTGCTGATCGAAAAGGGCGTGCTCCGGAATTATTTGCACGACCGGATCTCGGCCCGGCACTACAAGGTGGAGCCGACCGGCAACGGCCGGCGGCAGAGTTATCAGCATCCTCCCATGCCGCGCATGCGCACCACCTATCTGCTGCCTGGGCCGGCGGAACCGGAAGAGGTGATCCGGGCTGTGCCGCGCGGTATTTACGTGGCCGAGGTGGGCAACGGCCAGGTCGAGATCGGCGAAGGCGATTTTGCTTTTTACGTCAACCAAGGGTACTTGATCGAGAACGGCAAGCTGACCGCGCCCATCAAAGACGTCAATATCATGGGCAACGGCCCCAAGATGCTGAAGAACGTGACCATGGTTGCGAATGATTTAAAATTCAGCCGGAGCGGATCGGGACAATGCAGCAAGAACGGACAAAATGTGCCGGTTTCATTCGGTTTGCCGACGGTTTTGGTGAATTCCCTGACTGTCGGAGGCGTAAAAGCGTAAGAAGCTTTTGGCCGCAGATGATTTCACCGCAAAGGCGCAGAGGGCGCAAAGGTTTTTTTCTTTTCGTCTTTTCCCTGAGAAAGGGAAAAGACGAAATCAATCAGCCCTGCGGGGCTTGATGACATCTTTTGTTCCGCCGACACGGCGGAACAAAAGATGTTCTTATCGTCTGCGGCCATCCGCGGTCATCTGCGGTTAAAAAACAAAAACTCTGTGCTCTCTGCGTCTCTGTGGTGAGATAATTCCAAGGAGCAATCCATGAATCAAGGTATGTCCAAACTCTGTCAACGCCTCCTCAAGCTGGCCAAGCAAAACGGCGCCGAGGCATGCCGGGTCGGTCTGGCCAAAGCCCGGCAGGTCGATATTGCGTACCGGGAGCAAAAACCGGAAACCGTCAAGGAAGCCTTGACCCAGGTTATGACCCTGGAAATTTTTGTGGATCAACGTTACTCGGCGCAAACCACTTCCGACCTGCGCGAACAGGTTTTACCGGGTTTTGTTGCCAATGCCGTGGCCAACACCCGTTTGATCAACGCAGACCCTTTTCGCAGCTTGCCCGACCCGAGCTATTACCGGGGCCGGGCTGCCATGGACCTGAAAGTGTGCGACCCCGACTACGAGCGGGTGACTCCGGAAAAAAGGCATGACTTGCTCAAGACCATTGAAGCGGCCTGCCGGGCAGAGGCTGGGTCCAAGCTGGTTTCGGCCACGGCCGGGCTGCGGGACCGGTTTTATGAATATGTGGACATGACCAGCAATGGTTTTGAGGGTTATACCCGGGAAACCGGTTTTCTGGCATCGGCTTCCGTGAGCGTCCAAGACCAAGACGAGCGCCGGCCCCAAAGCTATTATTACCATCATGTCCGTCATTTCAAGGATTTGGCTTCCCCGGCCGAGATCGGCCGCCGGGCGGCCCGGCGCGCGCTCGGCATGCTGGGCGGACGTAAGATCAAAACCGAAACGTTGCCCGTGATCGTGGAGAACCTGAATATCGGCCGCTTGATCCGGGGCTTGCAAGAGGCACTCTCGGGTTACAACATCCAGCAGAAGCAGTCTTTTCTGGCCGACAAAAAAGGGCAAAAGATCGGCAGCGATGTATTTACTTTGGTTGACGATCCGTTGCTGGTCTCGGGACCGGGCAGCTGCCTGTTCGATGATGACGGTTTGACCTCTGCAAAGCGGACTATTTTCGAAACTGGGACGCTGAAAAACTTCTTTATCGATTGGTATTACAGCCGCAAACTGGGTTGGGAGCCGACATCCGGAAGCGCGAGCAATCTCATTCTAACGCCCGGCAAGCGGTCCGTGGAACAAATCATGCGCGATCTGGGCCGGGGGATTTTCATTTCCGATTTCATCGGCGGCAATGCCAATGTCGCGACCGGCGATTTTTCCATGGGCATCAGCGGCTTTCTGTTCGAGAACGGCGTTCCCGCGCAGCCCGTAGCGGAAATGAACCTGGCCGGCAATCATTTGACTTTTTGGAGCAAGCTTGCGGAAGCGGCCGACGATCCCTGGCTGCACAACGAGTGGCGCATTCCCAGTTTGGTGTTTGGGGAGGTCGTCGTTTCAGGAGTGTGAATGAAAGACCGTTTGAACGTGAGAACGTGTGAATGTAAGAACGTAGAGACGCAGGGTACTGGAGAGATGAAGAATTAGCATCTCTACGCCGTGCGTCTGATGTGTGAACGTAAGAACGTTAGATGTGGTAGGGGCAGGCCCCCGTGCCTGCCCTGCAAAGTTTTAAAAGAAAACGAATATCGAATCTTGAACATTGAATGTAGATTTTGGAATGCGGCGACGCGTCGCCGCTTTAAAAGCGCGGACGCGTCCGCGCACTCCAAAAGGTGTCAATTGAGTTGAATCATCATTTTAAAAAAGTGACAACTTTAATCAGGACTTGACCGAATACCTAAAACGATATAATGATTTGTTAAAGCCGCTAAAACCACAGAGAGAAGAAGTGACATCATTTTATGAATACTGAATTGATCGATAACTTGTATTAAATCGTTGAGGCCGCGTGTAAAGAAAAAAGCAATGCATTCGGGTATGGCATCTGGTCTCATCATATTCAACCCATGGTGCCTATCGCCCGGAAATTAGCCAAACAATTTGGTGCTGATGAAGAAATCGTGATTATTGGGAGAAAATGAGCGAGAACAGCAAGGCACTGTTTCGGCAAAAATATAGCGCTATACTGGACGTATTAAGTTGAGGTATGCGCGGGCGTTAGCCAGGCAAAGAAAAAATAATATGAGAAGAAAAGCCTTGAAAAAGAAGCCGGGCCCGGTGCAAAAGGAACAAAAGGTTCCCGCGGCGAGTCATTCTGCAGCCCCGGCGACATCCTATGATCGGATGATATTTCTGCAGCGCACTGTCGGCAACCGCGCGGCTCGGCATTTGTTCCGGACAGCGCAAGCCGATGCGGGCCGGATCCTGAAAAAAGAGGCAAACGAAGAAAAGCAACCCTGCCTGGTGCATGCTTACGACAATTCCGACCCGGGAGATAATTCGATCATCGACGCTGCCGTTACCAATGACCGGCGTTGTGTCGGCGTTTCGAGCGTGGCCGATATGGTGGCCAAGGTCAATGCGTATGTCGACGATCCCCAAAACGGGTGCGGTTGCGTCGCGCGTCTCGAGATAAACGGACATGGATCGGAAGGCTTTCAAGAAGTGGGCGGGACCCGGCCGGAGCAAGTCCTGGACGCCTATTATTCGCCGGATGCGCATTTGGAACAGCTTGCCCGGATCAAATTCTGCCCGACCGCATTGCTCCTGTTGCTCGGTTGTCATGTCGGCAACTCGACCAAAGGGGTGCATCTTCTGAAAAAATTAGGCCGAATCCTTCCGGGTAAACTCATCGGCGGAGCGCAACATTTTGCAGGCGCGCCCGGTCCGGGCAATAAGATCGTGGCCGGCGCCGGGGATCGTTTGGGCCCTGATCAAAAAATGGATGTGAAGGCTTCCGATCCTTTTCTGAAATCAAAGTACGTCACCTGGGTGATTGTTTTTCAGGGTAAGGAATACGTGATCAACGGCGAAAACGCCGGTTCGGCCGAGTCCCAAACCCGGATCAAGGCGGCCGAATCGATCAAGGTCATTACCCCGGAAGGCGTCATCCGGATTAAATAATGGTTTATATAATTTATTTGTTAACAAAGTATAGTGTGAACGGGCGGGATTCGTTGATATTTTCAGACGTTTTTCCGGCTTCGAATTTTTCCTGCCCCCGAACCTTTTCAGGGTCCTCTACTCGCCGTCAGGCAATATGAACCTGTAATTGCTTACCCAGGGCTTTTGCGACCCGCTCAAGGGTTGATAACTTTATATCTTCAGCATGATTTTCAATCCTTGAAATCGCCGTCTTTTTTGTGTTCAGGCGAAAAGCGAGTTCCTCTTGCGTCAACCCTGAAGCCTCCCTTGCCTGACGCAAGATGACTCCGATTTTGAATTGTTCATAGCCTTCGTCGAATCCCTCGGCGAATTTTTTGTCTGTTTTTTTTCTTTTCGATATATATTTTTTCAGATCACTCACTTTTTTCCCTCCTGCTCAAATAATCTCGCCGATAGGATTCCGCTTTTTCGATTTCCCGTATCGGCGTTTTCAGGCTTTTTTTCTGAAAAGCATGCGTCAATACTATCGTTGCATAACTGTCAAAGAAACAAAATATTCGATAGGTGTTTGATCCATGTTGAATTCTGCATTCCCAGATTTCTTCAGTGCCACTCAGCTTTTTAAAATAAGTAGCCGGTATCATTTCTATATCTTCTAAAAGTTTAAGGACCCAAACGATCTTCTGGGCTGCTTTGCCTGGAAGAGAATCGAGAAAATTCCGCACAGGACACTTGCCCTCTGCTGTTTTGTAGAATATGACTGTTTTAGGCATGATTGAATGTTAACCTATAAGTTAACCGTTGTCAAGATTATGATAGGTTCTAAACCTCTATGATCTGATTAAGTTAACTGTTTGAATTATATAAGTAATCAAGGGAAAACGGGTTCTTTTTGATCTTAAGACAGCTTGAGCAAGTTTCAGTTGTATTGGATCTGTTCTGACAATTTTTCAGTGCATTGAAAAATAGACTTGACAATTTTTCAGTGAAATGAAAAACTGTCAATATGGAAAACCGGGAACTTTATAGCAAGATCTGGCGGGAATTATCCAAAAACAAAAACATGGTTTTTTTGACCGGGCCGCGCCAGGCCGGCAAGACGACCCTGGCGGAGTTGATTTCCGCTGATTTCAGCAATACTCTTTATTTCAACTGGGATATTACAGAGCACCGGAAAAAGCTCCTGGCTGACCCTAATTTTTTTACTCAGATCGAAAGAAAAGACGCGAGCCCGCCGCTTATCGTCTTTGACGAGATCCATAAATACAAGCAGTGGAAGAATTATCTTAAGGGAATTTACGATCAATTCCACAAAACGTATCATTTTTTGGTTTCCGGCAGCGGGCGTTTGGATATTTACAAACGTGGCGGAGACTCCTTGGCCGGACGCTATTTTCTTTTTCACCTGTGGCCTTTCACTCTGGCCGAGTTGGGCAAGCGCAACAGGTCTTTTCAGGATTTCAACAAAACACCCTTGGACCTGCCGGCAGAAGAAACGCAAACGCTGCAAGATATCTGGGAAAGGCTCGGCCGGGTAAGCGGCTTTCCCGAACCTTACCTGGCCGATCAAACGGAAACGTATCGCCGTTGGTCCGCTGCTTATCACGGTCAACTGATCCGCGAGGATATCCGGGATTTGACCGGCATTAAAGCCATCCATGACGTCGAATCGCTTTATTTGCTGCTGCCTTCCAAAGTGGGGAGTCCTTTGTCGATGACTTCCTTGTCCCAGGATTTGCATGTCGCTTACAATACGGTGCAGAGTTGGCTGGAAACGTTCGAACGTTTCTTTTTGACTTTTTCTATTGCGCCCTGGAAAGCCCAAATCGCCCGTTCGATTCAAAAAGAACGCAAACTTTATCTTTGGGACAGTCCCCTGATCGAGGACCGCGGAGCCCGGTTCGAGAACCAGGTCGCAATCGAACTGTACCGGGCCGTCACTCATTGGAACGATCTGGGTTACGGCCGGTTCGGCTTAAACTTTCTTAAGAACCGGAATCAGCAGGAAGTGGATTTTCTGCTGGTGGACGGTCGCAAGCCCTTTTTACTGGTGGAGGCCAAGTTAAGTGATCCGCAACCGAGCGCGGCCCTGAAAAAGTTTCAAAGCCTGCTTCAGGTCCCGGCCGTGCAACTGATCGAAGAAAGTTCGGGGTTCCGCTTGCTGGACAACCAAGGGCTGCCGATCCTCGTGGCCCCGGCCTTCCAATGGCTGGCCCAATTGCCTTGAACGCCGG
>RPPU01000286.1 GCA_003819975.1 Desulfobacteraceae bacterium | reverse complement strand
GCGCTTTTCTCGCATAATCGTTCCCAAGATCGAATGGAGGAATAATAAAGCCCTTCTTTACGAAGATAAGCACCAATAGCTCCGTTGCCTTGGCTGCGCAGAGAGGACACCATATCCAGAACCTTGAGTTTATAAGCAACAGAGTGAATGGGGTCAAATCTTTAAACTTGACAAATTCAATTGAAAACGGATGATGTTTTTATGGCGAGAGCTTTGCGTATCCAATATCCCGGTGCAAGTTATCACGTTACCTGCAGGGGCAACGAAAGAAAAGCCATATTTAAGAGCCAATCCGATATCGTTATCTTTTTGGAAAAACTTTCCGATTCCCTCGAAATATACAGTGTGATTCTCTTGGCGTACGTTTGTATGCCGAATCATTTCCATTTGCTTGTAAAAACCCCCAAAGCCAACCTTTCGGAATTCATGCGTCATTTTAACATTTGTTACACCGGAGTTTTTAACCGTAATCATCGACGGGTGGGGCACTTATATCAAGGTCGCTATAAATCCCTTCTGATTGATGCCGACTCTTATCTTCTGGAAGTATCCCGTTATATTCACCTTAATCCCGTTAGGACCAAAGAATGGTCGGAAAAAGATGTATCCGAGAAAAAGATCGCGCTGATGGACTATAGCGCCAGTAGTTTGATGGGCTATTTATATCCGAAGCAAAGAGAAAAATATGTGGATTATGAAATTATCTTGGATCAAGTGGGCGGCGATGATCGTTATGGACGCGAGGAATACCGGAAGTTCGTCATGAGCGGGTTGGATGGTGAATTGGAAAGCCCCTTGGGGCTTGGAAGAGGGCATGGAATTGTAGGCGAGGATGCTTTTATAACGCAAGTCAAAACCCGGCATCTAACGAGTCAAAAGAACAAGAGGGAACAACCGGCGGTCAAGGTCCTTGAAAAGGTTATCGAGCCTGAGGAATTGATCAAACGTTTTTTTGAAATAAACGGGAAGAGTCGGGGAGAGCTTTTAAGACGCGGGAAATATTCCGTTGATCGCAGCATGCTTATGGCGCTGTTATACGAGTTGTGCGGGATGACTCAGCCGGAAATCGGTAAGTTGATGGGTGGTATAGATTATAGTGCAGTCAGTCAGTCCAGGAAAAGGTTGAGACAAAAGTGTTTGCAAGAACCGAAACTTCAAAAAAGATTCGATCAGATAAAGTTCGATCTGGTAAATTTGCCAAGTTTAAAGATTTGACCCCATTTTTTGTTGACCCCATTTTTTGACTCCATAACCGCCTGCGATCAGAATTGCGTTGTTCATGCTTAATTTTATGTCTCCTTATATTTTACATTATTTGTTCCCATTTTTTGAAGTGCATATTTGAAGTATCCTGTTATTTCAAGCCGTGGGGCTTGCCAGCCATTTGCTGATAAGCAGGGTTACGTTCCGCGGCGTCAGACGCAGAGACTGGATCAAGGCCTTATTCTGCCAGCCCGGAAGCACCATGCGTTTGCCCCGGAGCATGCCTTGGTATCCGGCTTGGGCGACGGCATACGCCGACATAAGCTGGAATCGGGAAATCCGGGTATGTTCCATTTCAGCACGGTGGAAAAAGTCCGTGCGCGTGGCGCCGGGGCAGAGGGTGGTGACCGTGACTCCGCTGCCGCGCAATTCAACGGATAGGGCTTCGGAAAAACTGAGGATAAAGGCTTTGGTGGCACAGTAGACGGCATTTGAGGGTCCGGCGGCGAAAGAGCCGATGGAACCGAGATTCAAAATACGGCCGTAATGTTGCGCGATCATGGGGGGCAATAGTTGTTTGGTCAAAACCAGCAAAGCGGTCTGGTGCACATGCAGCATTTCCAGTTCTTTTTCAAGACGCGTGGCTGTGAAAGGCCCGTATTCGTTAAATCCGGCATTGTTGATCAGGATATCCACATGTATGGCGCGATGCTGCAATTCACGGGCAATGGCATGGCCGGCTTGGGGATCGGCCAGATCAGCCGCAATCCATTCGATTTTATTTTGAAAGCGTGCCTGCCATTCGGCCGACAATTGCTTTATTGCGGTTTGGTTACGACTGACCAGGATCAAGGGGTGACCTTGGGAAGCCATTATTTTGGCCAATTCAAGGCCGATGCCGCTGGTGGCGCCGGTGATCAGGGCGGTTTTTGCTTGTTCTGATTTTGGTATTTTCATTTTTGCTCCGTTTAGTTTAGGGGAAAGGTGAGAAGGGTTTTTAGTTCATCCAGGGCCGCACGGTTGATGCGGGCGGTCAGGAATTTGCCTTTGCGTTCGGTGAAAATCAGTCCGGCGTTGCTTAGTTCTTTTAGGTGAAAGGAAATGGTAGGTGCGCCGATATTGAAAGATTGAATGATATCGGTGATAAAACATTCTCCGCAATCGGAGAAATTGGCTTCGCTATTTTTCATGATTTCCAAAAACAGTTCCAGGCGTTGCGGATGGGCTAAGGCTTTGAGGATTTTCGCTGTTTTTTTGGTATCCATAATAGACTTCCTTTGTTTCGATGTTTTTATAATTCGATAATTATCAAAATTAAAAACTGTTGTCAATATGTTTTTTAATTTTCAATTAAAAAACATCAAATTCCGGCAAAGATCTGCCGGAATGAGGAGGGAATATGAATATCACGCTGTTGAATAAAATAAACTTGAGACGTAAAAATATCCGAATCCTATTTAAATAATAGATTGATTATTTTCCGGTCTATCAAAGGGTTGACATGCACTGTAAGACAATGTAATCTTGTGTCATAATAGGAGTCTATTTATGCCTTCGGTCCAGAAAAGTATTCGGGTTCCTGAAGAGACGGTCAGGGCAGTGGAAGAGATGGCGGCTCAGTCTGGAAAAGATTTTTCCGCTTTGGTCAAAGAATTATTGATTGAGGCCTTGAAAGCCCGCAAGTGTCCCGGAATCATTTATGTGGATGGTCCCTCAGGCAGGCGGGCGCGCATTGCCGGCAGCGGGATCGAAGTTTGGGAGTTTATGGCCAATTTCAAGGCCATGAATGAAGACTATGCCAAAATCAAGCAAGCCTATCATTGGCTGAATGAACAACAAATCCGGGCGGCTTTCACTTATTATACTTTTTATCCCGATGACATCGAAGAACATATCCGTTCCAACGCCGGTCAAACCAAAAACGCGGTGCTGAAGCGGTGCCCGTTTTTAGCCAAACCCGAGGTAAAACCTTGAAATTTTATCTGGATGAAGATATCAGCCCGAAAGTGGCTGAAAAGCTAAGAAGCAAAGGGATTGACGCGGTCAGCGCCCATGAGCAAGGATTGGCAGGGGCTGCGGATGAAGAATTGTTGAAAGCGGCGGCAGTCGAGGGCCGGGCGCTGGTGACCCGCAACCGCGATGATTTCATTATGCTGACGGCGCGGTTTTTTGAGACGTTTCAACCTCACTGTGGCCTGGTAGTCGTGCCGCACTCCATTTCCGGCGTGGATTTTGAGTTTTTAGCAGAACGTTTGGAAGTGTTTGCGCGGAAAAACCCGCAAGGACTTGCGCCTTATACAATTACATGAAATAAGTAGTCAGAATTCAGAAGACAGAATCCAGCATTACGGGAAGAGGAATCCGGAGACATTATATACAAGCAGTGGTAAATATACGGAGTAAAGCCGCAAAATTTACGGCTGCAGTGACGACTGTTCATCATCCTATTGGGTTCTTCAGTTTTTCATGCTGACTTCCGGCTCCCTGTGCGGGCATCTGTTTTAAAATTAAATCGGGAGGCACAAATATGATTCGAGCCAAATTGTGGCTGCGCTGCGCAGCCATGCACGATCCGGTCGCGCCGGTGCTGGTCCAGCCGGCGATTATCGGCTGGGACGCCAAGAAACGCAAAGTGGATTTGACCATTGAGCGGCCGTTTAAAGGCGATGAATTGCTTTTACGCATGAAAGGCTGGGTCACAACCGATGTGCAAAAGGTGATCGAAACGGTCAAAAAACACGGGTTTTTAAAGCTTTTGGACGAACGCGAGCTGGTGGTTGAAATGGAAGACGAGCAGGACTTCGCAAATCTGAGCCGGGAATTACAAGAACTTTTTGCAGGCGAAGCAGACCTGGAAAGGATTTTTTAGGAGCTAAAAAATCCTATAACGCCCTACGGGCTAGTGACCATCATGCTGCCTTATCAATAATAAATGATGGATACCTTGGGGAATTCAAGCCAAACAACTGAGAGCCGGTTTCACCTTTGAATGATCGCCTTGTGTGCTTCTTTTGATAAAATCCAGTACGGTTTGCGTATATTCCAAAGGACGCTGTTCATAGGTGTTGTGCCCGCATTTCGGGAACACGGCCAATTCGCCTTTGGGCAGGTGGCGGTAAAAAGCCACGGCTTGTTCCACATCAAAAATGGAGCTGCGGTCCGGATAGAGCACCAAACTGGGACAAGTCACCAAAGGCAAAATGGGCCGGAGATCGAAGAACTGCACGCCATAGGCGCCGCCTTGTTTGGCAAATTGATTATATAGGGTTTCCGCATTTTTCGCGCCGTGCCAGTCGATCATTTTGGTCTGGATGGCCGGTTCCAGTTCTTTATACTTTTTCGGAAATTTGAGGGCGTTTAATTCAATCATGGTGGTGTCGCTGTAGCATTGCGTGCTGGCCGTGACCAGGGTTTTAACCTCTTCAGGATATTGGGCGGCATAATCAATCGCCACGACCCCGCCTTCACATTGGCCGATGAGATGGCTAGCCCGGATGCCGAGGTGTTCTTTTAAAAGAACCAGTTCCACCACGCTTTCGGGCCGGTAGCGGTCGCTTTCGTAGAATTCATAAAAGTCGTCACCGGGTTCCGATTGGCCATAGCCGCGGCGATCATACATCACGACTTGATAGCCTTGGTTCATCAGACGGAGGTAGATGTTTTGCCAAATCCGGGAACAGCCAAATCCATGATGCAGCAGGATAATGACCTCTCCCTCGCCATGGGTTTCGTAATAAACCTGCAGGCCTTTAATTTCAATAAACGGCATAGGGTCATCCCCATTTTACAATTTTCATGGCGAAAGGTCCTTTAAACCAATAGCGCTGACCAACCTATCCTAAACTCAAGGGTTGATCTTGCTAAAACAGCATATTATGATTCGATTAAAAATGCCAGGGAGAGATTCATTCATGGAAGAGATCCGGATACCTATTGATGGAACCTTGGATCTGCATACCTTTTTGCCGCATGAGGTCAAATCCGTGGTAGGAGAATATTTTTTAGCATGCGCGGAAAAGGGCATTTATGAGGTTAAGATTATTCATGGGAAGGGCAAAGGGGTATTGGCCCGTACCATTGAAGCTTTTCTTAAGAATCATCCGGATGTGGCCGGGTTTTGGAGAGATACCGGCCCTTCGGGCTGGGGCGCCACGATCGTACAACTCAGAACAAACCCTTCTGATCAGACACGGTTTAAAATATAAGTAATAATATTATATAATTAGCCAATTTAAATAAAATTAAGATTTGATTATTTTCGATTTTGAATTATTTAAATAAGCAATGTTTTTGCTTGACAAAACGGTTCATTTATTGAACACTGTTTGGGTTCAAATTTTGAACGTACCGTTAAAATATTCAACATTTATAAGAAGTTGAGGCATGGATAAAGACGATCTCTATATGCTCCGATTAATGGGTGAAATTGATCGGAATGGGATAACCAGCCAGAGAGAGCTTTCGCGTCGTTTGGATGTTTCTTTAGGATTGGTTAACTCTTTTTTGAATCGTCTGATCGGTAAAGGTTATTTTAAAATCAAAACCATGCCCCGCAACCGGGTTAAATATTTTTTAACGCCCGAGGGGTTGGCCCGCAAAGGCCGGTTAACGGTTGAATATCTGCAGTATTCTCTTCATTTTTATAAAGATATTAAAAAATTATTATTAAGCACCTACAGCCAAATGGTCAAAGAGAACGTCAAAACGATTCTTTTTTTTGGCGAAGGCGAAGTTTCGGAACTTGCCTATCTTTATCTGAAGCTCACCCCGATTCAATTGGCCGGTATTGTGGACCATGAAAAGCAGGGAAAGGATTTTTTCGAATTTCAGATTAACACTCCGGATAAAATTCAGCATCTGAAATGGGACCGAATTCTTTTAACCCGCTTGGATCATCCGGAGAAAGATATCAACGTTCTGATTCAATTAGGCGTCGATTCCGGGAAAATTACAACGATATGAATGAAAATATTCTTAAATGGTATGCTTTACATACGCGCAGTCATTTTGAGCAAAAAGTGCACGACG
>RPPU01000285.1 GCA_003819975.1 Desulfobacteraceae bacterium | reverse complement strand
GCCTTTTCACCAATGCGACCCTGATCACTCCCGGACTGGCCGATCTATTGGCCCGCATACCGCCTCTGGAAAAGATCGAGATTTCGCTTTATGGCATGAGCGAACAATCCTATGAAGCAATAAGCAGAACTCCGGGTTCATTCCGGGCGGCCTGGCAGGGGATCGGTTTGCTGTTGGAAAAAAACGTTCCTTTTACGGTTAAATTCGTTATGCTGCCTTGCAACCGGGGCGAGCAGGATGAGTTTGAGCAATGGGCGGCCTTGGTTCCCGGAATGGAAATGCCGCCGGCTTATGTATGGCTCTTGGACGGCCCGGCCCGGCCCGATCGGTCCAGGCAAAAAGCAATTGATGCGCTCAGGTTTTCACCGCAGGAGGGTCTCAAGATCCTGACTAAGCGCAAGGATGAATATGTGCAAGACATGCGCAATTTCTGCGCAAGATTCACCAGACCTCTTGGTGAAAAGCTTTTCTCCTGCGGCGCGGGCCTGGGGCACGGGAGCGTGGATGCGTATGGCGTTTTTCAACCCTGCCTGCTGCTCAGGCACCCCGACACGGTATGCTCTCTAAAGGAGAGCTCCCTCAAAGAGGCGCTGACCGTCTTCTTTCCCGGGGTGCGGGAGCTGAAGGCTCAAAATCCGGACTTCCGCGCCCATTGCGCCCGTTGTTTTTTGCGGGGATTGTGCGAACAATGCCCGGCCAAGTCCTGGATGGAACATGGCACGCTGGATACGCCCGTAACATACCTCTGCGACATGACCCATGCCCAGGCCGGGTTTCTCGGGCTGCTGCAAGGCGATGAAAAGGGGTGGGAAGTGCAAGACTGGAAAGCCAGAATCAGGCGGCTAGCAGGGGAAACCGTGGCCGGGTATTAAACCGATAGCCGGCAACCGAAGGAAGAGGGGGGCCGCACAACGGACATCCTTTCAGAAGATTCTGAAATGATTCCAGTGGCACGAAGATACAAAGGGAAAAAAGAATATCGAATATCGAACACCGAATTTCGAATGATGAAGGAAATTTACTAATCGTCCGGTTCGTTGTAGAGATCCCGGACGGCACGATTTGATGAGGAGTCCTTTATGGAAGATGAGATAAAGCTGGATGGCGTCTATATGCAATCCCCGGATGTTGTGGCCAGGGAAATTGAAGGAGAACTGATCATCATACCCTTGACCGCGGGAATCGGGGATATGGAGGATGAACTGTTCTCCTTGAATGAAACCGGCCGGACCATCTGGAATAAGCTGGACGGCAAAAGCGTTCTGAAGCAGGTATTGGCGGACCTTTCCGCGGAATTTGAAGCCGGCACGGGCGAGATTGAAAGCGACTTGCGCGGTTTTTTAAACGAACTTTTTAAAAGAAGGATGATCGTTGAAGTCATTTGATCCGACACCCGGCCTCTTTATCCGCAAGCACGGAGAGCTCCCGTTGCGGAGCGCGGATCTGATCGAGATCATCGGGGCGGTGCTGGGCCGCGGCGCCGTTTGCCGGTTCCGGGTAAAGGGTTTCAGCATGTGGCCCGTTATCAAGGATGAAGATATCGTGACGATCGCAACCATACCGGACGGCCGGCCCCGATTGGGGGAGGTGGTGGCTTTTGTCCATCCGGAAAAGAAAGGGTTGGTCATCCATCGGATTATCGGCAAGCGGGGAGGCCGGTACCTTATTCAAGGCGACAATGTTCTTATGCAAGACGGCGCTCTTGCCCCCGCACATATTCTGGGGCGCGTGAAAAAAGTGGAAAGAGACGGGAAGAAGGTCGCCCTGGGTCTGGGCCCGGAACGGATCCTGATTGCGCTTCTGATACGGGCCCGGCTTTTTTTTCATGTGCGATTTTGCATAGGGACCCGCCTTTTCGCGGCGATCGGCGGGCAGAGGGCGTGGGGCAAAGATACGCAACCAAAAATAAGCGAACCCATTCGTCTTTCCGAAGACCTATCCGCCGGAAAACAGAGTCCGCCGGAGAGAGGCCGTACGGGAGCAACCGGTGATGAGTGATTTTGTATCTTCATTGAGTCTGCCCGAATTCTCCCTTTGGGAAAAAATAAAGGATAAGCGGGCGCTTATCTCTTTTGAGCTGGAGTTGACGGCGCGCTGCAATAATAACTGCCGGCACTGCTATATCAATCTTCCGGCAGCGGATATAGAAGCCGAGCATAAAGAACTCTCTTTGGAAGAGATAAGGGCCATCGCCGATGAAGCGGTCTCAATGGGAGCCTTGGGGTGCATGCTCTCCGGCGGAGAACCTCTGCTCAGACCCGATTTTTTCGATATTTATCTCCATCTTAAAAAAAAGGGGCTTTTGGTTTCGGTCTTCACCAATGCCACCCTAATTACCAAAGAACATGCAAAACTTTTTCTGCAATATCCGCCCCGCGATTTGGAGGTGACGGTCTATGGAATCACGGCGGAGGTTTATGAACGGGTCACCCGCAGCCCGGGTTCGTTTGCGAAGTTCAGGCAGGGGCTCGATTTACTCCGCGGCCAAGGAGTCAAGGTTCGCTTAAAGACTATGGCTATGCGCTCCAACCTGGCGGAGCTGCCCGAGATACGCCGGTTTTGCCTGAAGCACACTGCGGGCGGGTTTCGTTTTGATCCTTTTTTGCACCTGAGATTCGACCAAGACCCGGAACGGAACCGGGAAATAAAATTGGAGCGGCTAAGCCCTGAAGAGGTGGTGGCTCTGGAACGATCGGACCGTCGGCGGTTCAATGCTTTGACCCGGATGTGCCGCGGGCTTTTAGACGAGGTTCCTTCCCGGACCGATTGCGACCATCTTTTTCAATGCGGAGCGGGAAATGACGGGTTTACCGTCGGTTATAATGGGTTATTACGTTTGTGTTCATCCCTTTGGCACCCGGATTGCGTTTATGATTTAAGAAAAGGAAATCTCCGGGAGGCTTGGCATGATTTTATCCCGCGTGTGAGGGAAATGCGCTCGGGGAAAAGAGCGTTCTCCGAGGATTGCTTAAGTTGTTCCCTAATCAATCTATGCCTGTGGTGTCCGGCCTTGGCTTATCTGGAAACCGGGGAAATGGATGTGCATATAGACTTTTTCTGTGAAATGGCCCATACCAGAGCCCAGGCCCTGCAGGTCCAAAACAGGCACTATTAACTTTATTGTTGCATAAAATTTCCTTTAAAAATTACAAAGTCTCTATTATTTAAGGCTAAAAGTCTAATTGATAATCATTTTGTAAAGTTCACTTAAAATGCATTTCAGGAATATGGAATTTTATGTGATTTCTCCCTGCGGTCGAAATGACACGATCGACGTTGTTCATTAACTAAGGACGATTTTGCCTCCGATGTCATTTCGAGAAGAGCAATGACAAAGTCATCGCGATGAGCGCAGCGAGGAGAAATCGTACCCTTTTAATGCATCGTTGGGGTTAATTGTCTGATAAAGGTAAAAAGCAAAACCGTTTGACAAAATTTCTCTTTATCTGCGATAATGGTACTTATTGTTTGTACGGGATTGGAGCATGTTCATGAAAAAATGGAAAAAACCTGAACTGATTGTTTTGTACAAGGCCCAACCTGAAGAGAGCATCCTGGGATCGTGCAAATCGGTCTGGTCGCCCACCGGTCCTAATAGGGAACACAATAAGTGCGACAGGATGGCGGGAGGTGGACAACGCTGCGGTGCTTGCCACCCTGAATCAGGAGGGTTGTCATAGCTTCCGGAATTTTGTCGGCTTTGTTTTGTAAAGAGCTTTTTTTTGAATCAATAAATACACCCCTCCCTGGAACCTCCCCCTGTCCGTCCAGCATAACCGCACGGTCCTGTTCGGCCTTTTTGATAGGATCATAAATTATTTGGATTTTCAGAGAGCCTGTTTTAATCTAAAGTTGAAGAATTTCCTCGTGGATGCAAGGGATGGAGCTAAAAAAAGAAGAAAAATGGTTGCTGGAATGTCTTGGCAATGAAGATCTCTTGTGCCGGTCAGACCGGTTGGCGGCATGCACAATATCAGACTGGGATGGAGTGGTGCACCAGGCTGCCAGACATTCCGTGGCGCCCTTGCTCTATAAGCGTCTCCATGCGGTCGAGGAAATCCCGGTCCGCATCCGGGAGACCCTGCGTCAAGCCTATCTGCGAAACACAGTGCGGAATGTGCGGCTTTATCACGGAATCGCGAAGATTATCAGGCTATTGAGCGAGGCGCATATCCCGGTCATCGTCTTAAAAGGCGCGCATTTGGCCGAACGGGTGTACGGAGACCCGGGGTTGCGGTCCATGGATGACATGGATCTGCTGATTAAAAAGAGCGATCTTCCGCAAAGTCAAAAACTGCTCAGGCGAGCCGGCTATTATACGGCGCAGAGCCGTTTTCCGTTGGATATCCACTGGACCCTCGATTTTTCGGTTCCCGACTTTCGAGTAGATATGGACCAGGTTTGGGCCCGGGCGCATTCGGCCAAGATCGGGGGCGTGGAAACCCTGGTCCTGGCTCCGGAGGACCTATTGTTATACCTTTGCCTTCATTTCGCTTTTCATCATTTGGTTAAGTACAGCGAACTGAGGGCCCTCGCGGACATCCTGGAAACCATGCGGCATTATGGGAACCGATTAGATTGGGCGGAGGTGGCAAACCGCGCAAAACAATGGCGGGTGACGAATCCGGTTTCGCTTGCTTTCATGCTTCTGATGGAATTGTTTCGAGCGGAAACGCCCGAGGTTATCCGGCAGGCGCTCCAACCGGACAAGATCGACCCGGCTGTAAAAGCATGGGCCCTGGAGCAGGTCTTTCTCGATCCCAAAGAGTTTCTGCACTTATCCCCCTATTTCTGGCAGTTGTGGGGAAAGGATTCATTAAGGGAAAAATCGATGCATCTTTTCAGGCTTCTTTTCACACCCCGGGAGTTTGTTGCCAGGGAATACGGGGCCCCGTTTAATTCCCTGCAAAATGATCTGTATTACTTTATCCGCCTCAAGGAACATGCGGCCCGATACGTCCGCGCCGTATGGCGCTTGATCCTTGGCGATAAGGAGATGAAGACTCAGATCGAGCGGCAGAATAGGAATCTGCTTATGGAAGAGTGGTTTATTTCCGGAAAAAGTCAATAAACAGCACTGACGGAGTATTTTTTCAGTGTGGGAACCAGCAAGCCTTTATAGAGAATTATTAATGTAATTCAATAGTTGCCTTATAATCGCCGGCCGGGATTTCTCTTGACATTTGGAAGGGTTATTCAATAAGATTCAATCATATTTAGTCTTAAACAGACGACTTTGGTTAAGGTGTTAGTGGATAAAGAAAAAGATAAATATCAAAAAGAGGCTCAAGAGAATCGGGTTGAATCCGATCAGGCCCTATCCGGCCATGGCTCGGATGAATCGGTCCGATTATCCCTGAATCCCCATTCGCGGAATTCTTCCGAACCACAAGCGCAGACCAGAGCTAAAAAAATCCTTTTATTTTTAAAAAAATACTTATATCGGGATATATGGTTAAACAGCCCTAAATTAAAGATAATGATGAATAGCGCTTATCGCTATGCTGAAATCCATAGAATCAAGGAACAGGTTGTTGAAATTCTTCAGAAACGAAATCAAAAATGCATCATGATCACAAGTCCCCATGATGGAGCAGGCAACACTTCTTTGGTTTCGATCCTGGGTTACAACGCGGCTTTTTTTAATAAGATGAAGGTTCTTTTGGTGGACCTGAATATGCGCAAACCGCAACTCCATGTTCCCTTCGGGCTTGAACAAGAGACCGGTTTTACGGACTTTGTGGCGGGAACCGTGAAATGGCAGGACCTGTTAAAATCGACCGAACTCGGTGAGTTAAAAATCATCACCGCCGGCCGGCCCAATGAACAATTGTCTTTTAATCTCAACCGACCTATGATTGGAGAAATGATTCGAGAGATGAAGGCGGCTTTTGATTTGATCATTCTCGACACCTCCCCCGTTCTTATTAACAACCGGAATAACGTGGAACCGGTTTATGTCAGCAAAGCCGCCGATTTGGTGCTGGTGGTTGTTCAGGATAAAATAACATCCAAGGCCGATTTACGCAACTCCGTTGCCGCTTTTATCGACGGCGACAGCGAAGTGCACGGCATTATTTACAACCAACAATTTCACGGCATCTTCGGTCCTTTTAAGCAAAAAAAGAGACGCTGAAATGGAAAAAAAACAGTTTGATTTTTCAATGTATATCGCCAAATACCTGCCGCCCTTGCTGGAGAGACGCAGGATCGTCCTTTCGGCCTTGACCGTTTCCG
>RPPU01000284.1 GCA_003819975.1 Desulfobacteraceae bacterium | reverse complement strand
CGGACATCATCCGCGGCGAGCCTGTTTCGGCTTTAAAAATATCCGTTCTCGCCAAACGGATGGAATGCGATGAAACCGTCATTTGGAAAATCGCGGAATTGTCAGGCGCGCTGAACGGATAATACGGATATGAAGTTCAACCATTTCTTATTGATCAGGTTTGACTAGTGGCGACCGGCCGGTCAGCGCTACCATCGTTTTTCTCGTAGAAGGAGGTTACTTTGAAAAGCATGTCCCTCGGCTTGAAAGAGGCGTTGCATTTGACCATAGAGATCACTCAACCGCTCCCGGCTGAGACCGTTGCCCTGTTTGACAGTGTCGACCGTGTAGCCGCCTCGGATCTTCTGGCCTTGGTGGATTCTCCTTCCATGGATGCCTCCCGGAAAGACGGTTACGCGGTTTTGTCCCATGAGATCGCCCGGGCCAGCGCCGCAAACCCTATCCGACTGCGGGTTTTGGGTACCATGGCCGCGGGTGACGAAAAGGACTTCCAAATCCAACCGGGGACAACCGTGCGGGTCTTGACCGGAGCCCGTATCCCGACCGGCGCCGACACCGTAGTGGCTGAAGAATTCGTGAAACGGGAATGCAATGATATTCTGATTGAAACCATTACCGAATCCGGTAAGAATATTCTTCTGCGCGGCAGCGATGTGACATTCGGAAAATGTATCCTCCGGTCAGGCCAACCCATATCGCCTATAATGGCAGGCCTTCTTGTCGCGGCAGGGCACAGTATGGTTCCTGTCTTTAAAAATCCGGTTGTAGGAATTATCGGAACCGGCGACGAAATCGTCGAACCGGGCCAATCCCTGGCGGAGGGTCAACTCTACGCCAGCAACATCATGACCTTGGCGACATGGTGCAAAAAATATAAAATGAAGCCCCGCTTGGAAATTGTAGAAGACGATCATGGCGCCATCTTCAACACCTTGAAAACAATGTCCGCGGAAACGGATGCCGTGATAACGAGCGGAGGGGCTTGGACGGGAGACCACGATATAGTGGCCCAGGTACTGGAAGGGCTTGAATGGCAAGAAGTATTTCACCGGATACGCATAGGACCCGGAAAAGCAGTCGGTTTCGGCCTGCTGAATAAAAAACCCGTATTCATTCTGCCCGGCGGGCCCCCTTCCAACTTAATGAGTTTCCTGCAGATCGCATTACCCGGTCTCCTTACGCTTTCCGGTCATGCCAATCCGGGTTTGCCCAGAATGAATGCCAGGCTGGCTTCCGACCTCAGGGAGAGCGAACTTGATTGGACTGATTTCTTTTTCGGCACTCTTGAACTTGGCGAGGGGCTGCCGACCTTTCATCCAATGAAAAAACGCAGCCGCTTAAGCTCCATAGCCGAGGCCGCGGCAATAGCTTCCATACCGGAAGGACAAGACTTTATTCAGGCAGGGGCGGAGATCTCCGTCCAATTGCTGAAGTAGGCGGTTGATAACAGACGACTCTTACGAGCCGAATGCAATCTTTAGCGGAATTTTAGACTGTCGAGCGGGAGACAGACGGTTTTGATCCTTGAAAATGATACCGAATAGGTTTTAAGCGATAAACCGTTCCGTTTTATACCGTGTCTTGCGCTCTGAGCAGTATGCTTCATTAAATCTCATCCGGAGTCCAGATGTCAAGATCCCGCCGGATGCCGTCTCCGCCATTATATCGATCCATATCCATCATTCAGGCGTGATTTCGTAATGATTCTATTCAGAGGCCGCGTCAGATAATATTCCAGAAGATATTCATTCAATTCTCTATCGAGATTTTTGCCGATACATTCTCCTCTTAAAAACGGGAGAAAAGGGCAACTCCAGCCCGTCAGGTCCGGGTTTTCTTCTTTAGTCCTCTCCATTATGGCTTGATAAAGATCGGCGGTCCAACGATTGTAACTCCCGCAATGACCGTCAAGCAGTTTTTCCCAAAAATCATTTTTATAGGTACCGAAGTTTATTTTTGTTCCGGCAAATCGCTGGCAAGGATAAATAGCGCCATCCGCGGAAAAAACCAATTGTCTTATTCCCGCAGGACAAGCGAACTGGGCTCCGGCGATCATTTGCACTACTGCAAATTTCCATTCACCGTCAAATTCAATGCCGTATTTTTCCGTGGCGAGATCCATTCTTTTTATGGCTTCAAACTTTTCCAATTCCGTTAATTCCAGCAGTCGCTCCTCTTCGGATTGGCCGCAAAATATATTCGCGGAAATAGTTTTAATTCCGATGGCAGCCATTTCATCCGCAAATTTCTCAAGATTGGAAAAGTTCAATTTGCTGAGTACCGTCAAAACCCCGCATTCAACGCCGGTCATCATGATTCGCTTTATATTTTCAACAACTCTGTCATGGGTTCCTTTGCCGGCGAAATCCACTCGCCGTTTATCATTATCCTCCTTGATTCCATCGATACTGACCTTCATTCTCAATTTAAACTTATTTTGCTCTATCCATTTATACATTTTTTCATTTATACTGAAGGCGTTTGTGAATATTTTAAATGAAGTCTTTATACCGTATTCTGCGCCCATGCTGCAGGCTTGTTCATAAATCCGGCTTAGTGTCTCAAAATTCAACAAGGGTTCATAACCGAGAAAGGATATCTGCGACTCGGCAATCCCTCTCTTTTTCAGATAAGGGAACAGTCCCTCTAAAATCAACCCCGCAAAATCGCCGGTCATATCCGTGCCTTTAAAATCGAAAAAATGATGATAACACCCTTTGCAGGCCAAATTACACTTGGCGGAAATTAGAAATATAACCTTCGAGAATTTTGCAATTCTGTTTTTATGTCTTATCATTTCGACATATTTCGCAAGCATGTTTTTTTCATTTTTATTTTCTTCTATTAAAAATCGTTTTTCGTACAGTTCTTTAACCAAGGCGGAGGGGTCGCCTTGACAAATGACCGATATGCTTTTTATAGCCGTTTCGACATCCAGGGGAGCGTCAAATAATTTTAAAACTTTATTAATATCAAAATCAAAAGAAGTTAAATGGCCGTGCAATTTGCTGTAAATTCGAATTTTATTATGATCTAGCTGTGTCACAACCAGAAAGGGTGATTTTTTTAAAGAAACACCCGGTTGCGGCTCTTTCGGAACCATTTGACATCTCCCATCGTTTTAATCATTTTCTTGAGGTTTGTTTGCCGATTTTTTTGCAATTTTTTATATCTCATCATGGTCGATTAATTGAATCGCTACTTTTTCTCCTGCTTTTGCTTTGGTCATATTTTCCGGAAGGATTATCAGGCAGTTGGCGTCTCGCATGGAACGAAGTACGGATGATTTTTGATTGCCGGTTGTCGAAACAAAAAATTCGTTGTTTTTAATGGTAAAATAACCACGCAATAAATGAACTTTACCCGATTGCTTGTCAATATCCTTTTCAAGAAATGCATTCACGATCGGTTTCTCTATTCTTTTTGCGCCCATTAATCTCAATAACGCGGGTCTCACAAATTGAATGAATGAGGTCAGAGTCGAAACGGGATTTCCGGGCAAGCCAAAAAACAGTTGATCGCCTTTTTTTCCAAAGGTGCAAGGCCTTCCCGGTTTAACTTTGATCCATTCAAACAGGATTTCAATGTTCAAATCGGAATAAATCTCCTTGATAAAATCGAACTTTCCCATGGATACGCCGCCCGTGGATATAATGACATCGGATTTTAAAGCTTCTCCGAATATGGACTTCATATCTTTTAATGTATCTTTTGCAATGCCTAAATACTCGGGAAGAGCATTATACTTTTTTACCTCCGAGTACAAAGTATAGGCATTGATGTTTCTGATTTGACCCATTTGAATGGCTTCGCCGATTTCAGCTATTTCGTCGCCGGTAGAAATAATCGAAACAGTCGGCTGTTGATATACTTTCACAACCTTATGATTCAACGATGCAAGGATACCTACGTCCGCGGAACTCAATCGATCTCCCTTAAAGAGCACCCGGTCTCCTTTTTTGATATTTTCGCCCGCAAATCTGTAATTTTTATATCGAACCATTTCGTTAAATAATTTTACATAGCCGGCTTCTTCTTCCGTGTCTTCGATTTGAACGACCGAATCGGCGCCTTGCGGTATCGGAGCGCCGGTCATTATTCTTATGGCCGTTCCTTTTTTGACTTGTTTGCCGAGAACGGAACCTCCGGCCTGTATTTCTCCAATAATATTAAGTTTTATCGGATTATTTTTTGATGCCCCCTGCGTGTCTTCCGCAATGATTGCATAACCGTCCATTGCGGAATCGTTCAAAGGAGGAAGCATTATATCCGATACTATATCCTCATATAAAACACGATTAGATGCCTCTAGGATAGAGACGATTTGACCGTTTAGCGGACTGACGGAATTTAAAATTATCTTTTGCGCTTCATCAAAAGATACCGTTAAATTTATATTTCTCATTATTAATAACTCTCCGACCCGGATATCGCTTTAAGCTTTTATAGGGATCACCTTCATATTAGAATGGGGTTTTTTTTCATCATTTCATAAGGTCTATATTTTTACATGATAATCTGAAAACCGGCTATCTTTCATTGATCTAATGCGGCTGGGTATCCAGTAGGAATAGGTGACCGAAAGTTCTTGAAATCGATTGGCAAACATAGTTTGAATTTATAAAGCGTTTGATCATTTTAGTCTATCCTATTGATTTTATAATAAAAAATTTTTTATAAAAAAAAGATAATTGTTTTCAAAAAAATCAATTTTTTTCTGGACATGTAATTACGAAATGGCTATATTATAATTACAATGTATCAAAATTGCAAATTATTATTTATTACAAATATGAGTAATTTTTGATTCAAAATGAGAACTTGATTAGCTCCGGAACGCATGGCATTGATTAGGATAGAAAAATAAGTTCGGCAATTCCAACTAATTTGACCTTCTGCAATGGAAGAAGGTTGTTTTTATTTAAGTGCTTGTAATATATTTATTCATCCAAAAGCATGCCACGAATTCAGGTATTATTTAAGAGGAGTTGAAAATGAGATACGCAGAAACAGGATATAATTTAGAGATCGATTTAGCGACCGGAAACATAGAAAGGGTGGAAACCGACCCGAAATTGATGGAGACTCACCTCGGGGGATTGGGCACAAGTGTTAAGATCCACTGGGACAGGGTTCTCCCCGAAACAAAACCATTCGATCCTGAGAATTTATTGATATTCAGCACCGGTCTTTTCAACGGCACGCCGGTTTTCAGCGCCAATCGCACCGTGGTTACCTTCGTTTCTCCTCAATCGGGGTTATTGGCCTATCCCATGATGGGCGGATTTTGGTCGGCGGAATTGAAGTATGCCGGTTATGATAAAGTGATTTTTCGCAACAAATCCCCCAAATGGATTTATCTGTGGATTCACAACGATAAAGTGGAACTGCGCGATGCCACGCATCTGCAGGGTAAGGGCGCGCTTGAAACGCAAGATTTGATTCGCAAAGAATTGAAAGAGCCGCGAGCCCAGGTGGCGGCCATCGGTCTGGCCGGCGAAAATCGCTGTTTCACTGCTTCCATCGAGCAATCGCGTTCGAGCGCCAGCCGGCTCGGCGGCGGCGCCATTATGGGAGACAAAAGAATCAAGGCCATAGCCGTGCGCGGAACCAAAGACATCAACCTGGCCCACGGGGATGAGTTCATGAAACTCATGAAAGAGGTGATGGAATACATCAATTATCGCAATGCCAATCCCATCAAGGATGTCATGACCATTTTGTCCGGGATCGGGTCGCCGCAGGAAATGGTGCATACCGATGAAAAATGGCATACGGAAAATTTCATGTGGGGCAATGCGCGCACGCGACGCAGGGATTTCTGGAGCAAGGAAAACGAAGCGAATTGGACAAATGCACAACACAGCGCGGTAGAGCGGTTGATCAGTTGCTTCA
This sequence comes from Desulfobacteraceae bacterium, assembly GCA_003819975.1. The sequence continues at coordinate 347 of RPPU01000284.1, read as the reverse complement.
ACTGCCCGCAGCATTGCGGGGCCTTGGTTTCTTTCAATGAAGGTCCGCGCTACATGATGAAATGCTTCGGAAAATTGACCTACTCCATGGCGTCTTATGTGGATGACTTGGGTTTTAATTTCAGAATTTTGCAACGGGCTACGGAATACGGTGTGGACTCCTTTTCGACCCCGCAGATTCTGGCCTTTGCCGTCGAGCTTTATGAAAACGGCATTCTGACCGACCAAGATTTTTCCGGGACATCTGCTTATGAAGCTTGCCCGTCCGATAAAGAGGGCCGGTTTTTCTGGCTGCTGGACCGGGTGGTCCGGCGCGAAGGGATCGGCAATATCCTGGCCGACGGCGTT
>RPPU01000283.1 GCA_003819975.1 Desulfobacteraceae bacterium | reverse complement strand
TCGATATTTTAAAGATGTTGGGCGGCACCGTGGCTCTTTCGGTGGAAAACGCCAAATTTTCCAGAGAACTAAAAGACGCGTATGAGGAAGTGGCCGGCCTTAACCGGGCCAAAGACAAGGCCATCAATCATTTGTCGCATGAATTAAAAACACCGGTGGCCGTGGCTCTGGGTACGTTAAAGATTCTGGCGCGCCGTTTGGCCGAACAACCGGATCAGAAGTGGCAAACGACGGTCGATATGGCCCAACGCAATCTCAACCGTATTGTGGATATTCAATATGAAGTGGACGACATTATGCGGGGACGGTCCAAAAAAACCGGCGAAGCATTTGCGTTGCGGTTTGATCAGTGCGCGGATCTGGTTGAAAACCTGATTATTGAAGAAGCCGGCGACAGTGATTTGGCGTTCAAAATCAAGAAACGGATGAATGGAATTTTCATCATGGAAGATCTGGTCTCGAAAAACATTTCCTTGGAATCTTTTATCCGGAATCGTCTGCTTGCCCTCAAGCCGCAATTCAGCCATCGACAGGTGGGGATCCTTTTAAATTTTGAACCGATCCCGGATGTTTTTGCGCCTGAAGAGATCATGCGGAAGCTTTTTGACGGTTTGTTGCGGAATGCCGTTGAAAATACGCCCGATGAGGGCGCCATCCAGATAGGGCTCAACACACAAGGCGCCGGTGTCAGCCTGAAGATTCAGGATTACGGGGTCGGGATACCGGTTGAGGCCCAGAAGCGTATTTTTGAAGGCTTTTTCCCGACTCGCGATACCATGCTTTATTCCAGTAAAAAACCCTTTGACTTTAACGCCGGCGGCAAAGGTGCGGATCTATTGAGGATGAAGATTTTTTCCGAACAATATCATTTTAAAATCGACATGACTTCCAGCCGCTGTCGCTATATTCCCAAGGAAAGCGATGTCTGCCCCGGCCGGATCAGCCTCTGCCCGCATTGCCGGCAAAACGATGACTGCCTTCAATCCGGCGGCACAACTTTTTCGGTCTATTTCCCGCCCGCGCCTTAGACGGCGATTTTATTTTTTTGACAATCCGCAAGCTGTTGTTTCTAAGATCCATTCCGTCAAAGGCAGGGGTACCTTGTATGTAGGGGCGACCGGCCGGTCGCCCCTACCCGGATCGAAATAGGTATTCCGGAAGAATATGTATTGATTTACCTATATAATCAATTTTTTATGAACAGGCATTATTGTGTGGCACACGTGTCTTTATTTTTTTCTTTAAAGCAACGTTCCAGATCGATCAGCATTTGTTTGCGGGGGGTCACGATTTCCAATTCATCGTAAAATTCAGTGCGGTCGATCCATTCGCCCAATAAGAGACTGGCGATAAAAAATCCGTAGAGACCGGTTTCGCTCAGGTCGGCCGGGACCAGATCAGGCCGGGCAATAAAAAGAGTGCCGGGTATGATAAACCCGAACAAGAGTCTTAAAAAGCTGCTGACCGGTCGCGTTTTTCGATGAATGCTCCTGAAATAATATTTGCGATAAAGATAGAGTCCAAGTTTAATCAAACCGAACAGAGCAAATAAAAGCCAATCGCCTATCAAGGCGCCGGTCAGATATAAGCCGTCAAAAAGAGTGTGGGCGCTGTGAAAATTCAAAGGCGGGATCTTCATGGCGACCTGATAAATGCGGTCAATGGCAAACAGAGCCAAGAATCCCGTTAAGCCGGTTATCCAGCCGAGCCAAATAGATGCAGGAAAGAAGAAAAGATAAAGAAAGGCTAAACCCAGGAAAGCCGAAAAGAGGAAGATTTCCCGGCTGAGCCAGGAACTTTTTAAATTGAAAATGGCCCGATAGGCCCGGGATTTCCGGCCTAAATGAATAGTGCTGAGTCCCATGGCAAATGCTCCGGTGCCGATAAAGAGATAAGGATTGATGCGCAAAGGGCTGGCCAGCGACGCCGTCAGGAACGCGACCAGACAAAAGGCCAGGGAAGTAAAGATCAGCAGGGCCCATTCGGATTTTAGGGTTATCTTGGGCGGCGGCAGGCGTTGGGAAGACTCAAAAAGCCGGCTGATCGCTTCCAATGCCGATGGGCTTGAACATTCGGGAAAACCTTGCGCAGACCGCAATGGTTTAAAACGGATAGCCGGCTGCAACCCGGCTTCGGTAAAGCCGGGGATGACCGGGTTGGCTGTTATTTCATCCCGGTCCCCCAATTGCAGGGCATGGGTCGGACAAATGGAAACACACGCCGGGACTTCTTCATTTTTCAGCCGTTCGTGGCAGAAGTCGCATTTTTCGCTTACGCCCATAGCGGGATTGAAACGGGGCGCATCATAAGGACAGGCCCAGGTGCAGTATTTACAGCCCAAACAGTGCTTGGGGTTGATGATCACGGCACCCGTATTTGGGTCTTTGCCGATAGCCAGAGCCGGGCAAGCGCGCACGCAAGCCGGAGTCGCGCAATGATTGCAACCCAGGGAGAGGTTGAATAAAGGCACAGCCGGCAAATGGGATTCATTAAAAGTATAAACCTGACGCCAGTTCAAGGTTTGGCGCCGGCTGTTTTCGATTGTGCAGGCAATGATGCAGGCCCCGCAACCGGTGCAACGATTTAAATCGAAAAAAAAGGCTTTAGGCATACAATATTCCGAATAAGATTTTACCACCAAGACACCAAGACTCAAAGCTGTTTTTAACTTTGTGACTTCGCGTCTTTGTGGTGCATCACATCTTCCGCTTTCACTACTTCCACCAGATTGTCATGAAAAGCCGCGCCATGACCCATGTCGGTCTCGCGTCCCAAGGAGAGAAAGTTGACCGTGCCGCCGTCGGTAATCCACCAGCCATTGGTCATGCAGACGGTTCCGCTTTTCATACTGAAATCGATACGGGCCTCCACTTCCAAACTGCCGCGATCATTGAAAACCTTGACCGGGTCACCGGCTTGAATACCCCGCTTCAGGGCGTCTTCCGGGTTTAGATCCAAAAACGGCTTGGGGCTGAATTGGCGGGTTAGCTTTAAATTATTGAACTGGGAATGGGTGCGGTTCTTGGTATTGGGGGTCATAGAATAAACGGGATATTTTGGGTTCGGTCCGGACACGGAACGAGCCGATTCCCGGGGTTCGCAAAAAGCCGGCAGAGGATCGAGACCCCAGCGTTGGGCCGCTTCCGCGGAATAGAGTTCTATTTTTCCGGAAGGAGTTTTGAAGAGCAGATCGCTGAAAGCCGTTTCCTGGGTACCGGGCGCGAGCAGAGGCCCCTGGCGTAGGAGGTCCAAGGAGAGTTCCGGGAAAGGCAATAATTTTTTTTCAAGAAAAGCCTCTACAGCCGCATCCGCAGGACCCGGAATTTTATCCGCAAGGTCTTGTTCGGAAAAACCCAGGCGCTTAGCCAGAAGCCAATAGATCTCGGATTCCGGCTTGACCTGGCCCAGGGGTTCCACTATTTTTTGCTTTAATTGAATATAGGGGTGCCAATAAGCGCCGATCACATCGGATTGTTCGAACAAGGTCTTGGCCGGCAACACGATATCCGCTTCCCGGACCGTATCGGTCAGGAATTGATCCACCACCACCCGGAATTCCAGGGAACGGAACGCTTTCAGAACCGTGTGGGTATCTGGGTTTTGCGTCACAGGATTGCCGCGTTCGACCCAGATCATTTTGAGCGGCGGATCTTTTTGAGCCAGCATATCCAGGCCCAAGCGGGCCGTGGAAATGGATATCCGGGCAATGCCGTCCGGTTTTTCAGGCGGATAAAAAGCGATCGGATCCATGATCTTGCTGAAAATGGCGCTTTGCAGGTTGGCGTAAATCCATCCGGCGCCGGGCCGGCCGATATTGCCGGTGATGGCGATTAAAGCAATCATGGCGCGCAGGCTCTGGCCGCTGTTGGTGTAGCGTTGCATGCCGAAACCGGCGCAAATAGAGACCGGTTTGTAGGCGGCAATCCACTCCGCCATTTTATACAGATAAACTTCGGGCACATCCGTAATCGCGGTCACTTTCTCCGGAGAATAATCGGCTACCAACGTTTGATATTCGGCAAAACCTTGCACATTTTTTTCGATAAAAGCGCGGTCTACGGCATTATTCCGAATCAAAAGATGGCCGATGCCCAAAGCCAAAGCACCATCGGTTCCGGGTCGGGGCTGGATCAATAGTTCGGAGCGATCGGCCGAGAGGGTGCGGCGCGGGTCTACAACGATCAGTTTGGCGCCTTTTTCAACCGCTTTATCGATGGAACGCATTTGCTGCACATTGGTCTCGGCCGGATTTTTGCCCCATAAGATGATCAACCGGCTGTTCTCAATGTCCCAGGGTGCATTGTGTTTGTTTTCGCCCAGAGTCAGGCGGGTCGCTTCCAGGCCGGCCGGCCAGCAGAGGTCGCCATAGGTGGCGGTATATCCGCCGTAAAGCCGCCAGAACTCGCTGCCGACCGCGTTGAGCAGGCCTTTGGTGCCGCTGGCAAAATAATAGAGTACACTTTGAGGGCCGTACACTTCTTTGAAATGTTTTATCTTTTCAGCGATCGTATCCAGGGCTTCGTCCCAGGAAATGGTTTCAAAACCCGAACCCGATTTTTTTCGTTTCAAGGGGGTCACAATGCGGTCGTTGGAATACTCGCGCTCAATGTAGCTTAAGCCGCGCAGGCAAGGTCCTTTGGGCGTGGCTTTATTGGCCGCATTGGCTTCAATGCGGCAGATGCGACCGCCGTCATCTACAGACACTTTTAGACTGCAGGTGCTGTAACAATTGCGCGGACAGGCGGTGGTGTAGACTTGCATGTTGGGTTCTCTTTTGGCCGGTTTGTAATAATGGGCCAAGATTTTTGGTTAACCTGATAAAGTGTCTAAAGTTTAAAGTGCCTAAAATGCACTAAAGTTGTCGATCGCCTTCGGCGGACATTTTGAGATTTTACATATATCGAATCGTTTGCTTTATTTATACAGATTCAATTCCTTAACTTTAGGCACTTTAGCTCACTTTACACTTTAGGCACTTTCTTTATAACCCCAAATCCTCATTGATCAGGACTACTTTGATCCGGCCTTTGGGATAGGCCTTTTCCGTAATGGTCCAAACATTGCAAATGCGTTCCGGGGTTTTGCAATCTTCACAATAGGAGGTTTTAACGCAAGGGGTTTTTTTGTCCAAACGGATGGCATTAGCCGGAGCAGCGATGTTTTTGACGCGGGATATGGCCTCTTCCAAATCGGGTACAATCTTATTGCGGCCGACCAAGATGACCACGAATTGCGGACCAAAGGTGATGGCTGCGACGCGATTTCCAATCATATCCAGGTTTACAAGCATTCCGTCTTCAGTGACGGCATTGGTACCGGTTATGAAAAGATCGGTCATGAGCGCTTGACGGCGGCGTTCAATGACCTCTTCACGGCTGAGCTTGGAGTCATAAGTATCCAAGACTTGGTATTGGCTATCCTTGACCAGGGCATCATACAAGCCGGTGGCGCGAAAAGTCATGGACCCGCCCCAAGAAAGCTTTTTTGCGCCCATTTTGGGGAGGATATCCTGCAGGACCAGATCTTTGGCAGCCAAGGCCGAATCGACCACAAAGGCCTCGAAATGATTGGCCTCCAAGGCCTCCTTGACGCTGTTCAAACGGATTTGCCAATAATGTTGCAGAGGTTTGTCCATGGTTCGCTCCTTTTTAGATTTTTAGACTCTAAATGTTTTTTCGATAGGATCTACAAAACATGAATTCCGGCAAGGTCGCCGGAATAAGTCCGGATGATGGTAAGTCGATAATAGAAGCTTTGGAAGGAAAATTCAAGCTCAAGATAACAAAAAAAGGAAAGCCCTTGCTTTAAATAGCCGATTTGGATAAATTATGATGGTTTTTTTCCGCTAAATATGGGAACAAAAAAATCTCATAATAAAATGAGATCCGGAATTGTTTTGGGGATAACATATGTCAGATGCCAAATCATCCAAATCCGTTAGACATTATTCATTAAAATATACAGGATGGCCTTTGACCGGGATCTCATGCTTGCTGATGATTTTCTGGTGCTTTTGGGGATGCGCGCAAACCGTTCAGCCTTTAAAACCGGTACTGGCGATTACGGAATGGGTTTGCGATCCCGAGGCTGATAAACAGGTCAAAGCAGGGGATTTGGACGCCGGCATCGAACGCCATATTTCTTTTCTTCAAAATCATCCCGCCAATGGATTGGCTTTATACCATCTGGGTTATGCGTACGGCCGGCAAGGCCATTTTGAGCTTGAAGCAGAATTTTATGAAAAAGCCATCC
>RPPU01000282.1 GCA_003819975.1 Desulfobacteraceae bacterium | reverse complement strand
TCAAAACTTTCCCGCAAGCTGGTAGCCAAAAGCAGGGCTAAAGAATGGTTCTCATTCCGACGATGCCGGCGCCAATAGCGCCAATAGGGCCATTGCGTTAAAGGCGAAAAAGGCATTTTTAGAAACCAGGCCAGGAAATGATCCAAGCGGGGGTTAATTCTTCCGCCCGGAAAGCAGAGATCCCCCGGCTGTTTCACTTTTTGGGATCGTTTGTTAAAAATAAAACAAGGAACTCTGTCATTTTGATCAGACTCGCAATGATCTCCTAAAAGTAAAAGTACGGAAGACGATTTCAAATATTCGGCCGGTCCCTCGGGAAAGAGTCCTTTTAAGAGGCTCGATTCATGCAAGGTTTGCATGGCCTTGCCATACCATAATTGCGACTGATCTGGAACCAACGACTTTGTCATGAGAAAATATATTGTTATCCTTCTGCTTATCCATAAATGTTTTTTCGATCTTGAAAAACATTAGGGTCTAAAAAAAATATAATATAACTAAACCAGGCTTAATGTATAGCAACTAAATGCCGATAAGTCAAAGATCAAAATAAGCAAAATAGGAATCATTTTAATAAAAATTTATCATTAGAACCTAATAATCCGGATTGACTCTTGCTTGTGAACGTTTTATGGTCTAGCTTCTTAAGTTCTAAAAAATCCAATTTGGATTGAAATGATTCATCTCCCGCAGGAAACCCTGAAAGGACATTCGGCCTAAATGCCTAAAAATAATAATCAAAACAATGAATTAACTCTTGGTGTCTCATTATACACCATTTTTTTATGCGCTCTTTTCGGCGCCAATACCATTGCCATAAAATATAGTTTCTTCGGCATGGGTGCATTTACCACTGCCGGCATCAGATTCAGTGTGGCAACCCTGGTCCTTTTCTGTTGGGCAAAATGGACCCGCAAATCTCTGGTTGTTAAAAAAGAGCAATGGCATCATATTGCTTTTTTGACTATAGGCTTTTTCATTCAACTTTCGCTGTTTAACCTGGGCTTGAATATGTCGCAAGCCTCACGAGCCATTCTCCTGATCAACCTCTTACCGTTTCTGGTCCTGTTCCTGGCACATTATTTTATTCCGGATGACCGCATAACCATCCGCAAATTGATCGGTATATTCAGCGGTTTTATAGGTGTCGCCTTTATCTTTCTGGAAAAGTCAGGATTAACCAGCGAAGTCAAAGTCGGGGATATGATTATTCTGGCCGGAACCTTGATTTGGGCATGCGACACGGTTTACCGCAAACGCATCCTGATGGATTTTGATCCCTTGCATTTGGTTTTTTATCCCATGGCTTTCTCTGCTCCTTTATTTTTTATAGAGGCCGTGATCTGGGACAATCCCATGTTTATATATTTGGATTACCGGATCATGATCTCCTTTATGTATCAAAGCCTGGTGACCGCCTCTTTCGGATTTCTGGCGTGGAATTATCTACTTCAAAAACACGGCGCGGTCGCTTTATATTCCTTTACCTTCATCATGCCGATTATCGGAATTATTTTAAGCAATCTGATTTTATCCGAACCCATCACCCTAAAAATAGTATTTTCGCTCTTATTTATCACATCCGGCATTTTTATTCTGAATTTCAAGCTTAAACGTCCGGAAGTACTCTTTCCGCCAAGAGCGGAAATGTAATATTGCGGAAATTTTTTCGAGTCAAATCGGTTGGATTTCGGTATCGTATTAATTTTCTTGACATTTCCGGATATTCTGTTTTAAAGTATGAAACGAATATTATCTTATCCGAATTCATGATAACCGTTTTTCGTTCCTTTCAATATCCATTCCTGATGCATCTGGTCGAGGTGAGCGATGTTTTGTTCCAAATGCGGATCGCCCAATGACGACAATGCCTTTAAGTGCGTTCAATGCGGAACCGTTATCCAAGCCGTTCCCCCACCGGTGGTTTCCGTAAAACAAAGCAATGCACCGATTGTGATTATCATGGTTGTGGTGGGTTTATTTTTTCTGATCATGGTTATCGGTATTCTCGCCGCCATCGCAATCCCTCAATTCGCGGCTTATCGCACAAGAGCTCATGATGCCATGGCTTCAGCCGCCTTAAGTAACGCCTGCACCACGGCAAATGCCGTTTTGCTCAAAAACCCCAATGAAACCTTGACCCTAGAGATGTTGCTTCAAGCCGGTTTGAATGTGCCTCCCGGCGTGGAAATGAATATCGAAGATGACGATCCCGAAAATTTAGTCTTGACGGCACGGCATCAAAAAGGTCGCAAGACTTATGTGACCGATCTTGACTGTAATGTTCAGGAATTGGAAGCACCTAATCCATAAAACATTTCAGAGGAGGTTCTCATGTATTGCACCAAATGCGGTCAATTGAATCAACCCACGGATCAAAAATGCAGTGCCTGCGGCCAACCACTCCAAAACCAGGCCGGCGCCGATACCGCTAAATCGGTTTCCAATTATCTGGTTCCCGCTATTTTGACCACCGTCTTTTGTTGCCTGCCTTTCGGCATTGTTGCCATTGTTTATGCCGCCCAGGTCAATTCGAAATTGCAAGAAGGTGATTATGACGGCGCGGTTCATTCGTCCCGAAAAGCCAAAATTTGGTCCTGGGTTTCTTTTGGAATCGGAATATTTGTCATTTTGATCGGCATTATAGCCGCGATTGCCATTCCGCAATTCGTTATGTTTCGCGAACGGGCCAATACCGTTAAAGCGCACACGGTACTTCAAGAAGTGTGCACGGCCAAAGAAGCCTTTTTTTTAACCACACCCGATAAAGAGATGACTCTGGACGATCTGGCTCCCGGCAACATCGTCATACCTCCTGATATCGACCTTTCACTTGAAGACGGTACTGCTGAAAATTTTACCGTTGTCGCCGTGCATAAGACAACCGGCAAGACCTTTGTCATGAAACGGGATTGCAATATCGAGGAATTACGGATTGCCAAATAAAATCCTCCAAACAACCAAAACCGACCGAGCGCGAACCTGCTTATCCCGGCCGCTCTTGGTTTGTATTTTTTCATTCTTTTTGTTAAGCGGATGTTCGGTCCGGAAATCGGATATCCCGGTTTATCAAAAACATCCAAAAAAATATTTGCCTGAAAACATTTTCAAAGCTTCTCCGGAGCATTATAACCCGAAAGCCAAAGTTCTGATCTTTGAGTTTGAATCTCCGGACTATGCGCCCCGGATTGGAAACAGTGCCGCCGAGCTTCTCGGCCAAAATCTTCTAAAAACCCGTGTTTTTGAAAACGTCATCTATGAACCGGGCAAATCGACTTGGACGTTGGAACAAAAAATAAAGTATGCCAAACAAAACAACTGTACCCTGGTCATCCTGGGCAGGGTGAATTATTACTTTGAAGGCAGCAATGTCCAGGAATCGCGGATAGACGAAGAACTAAAAGCTTACGACTCCCGAACATCCGAATTGAACTGGCATGCGGAAGCCGTAACCGCCAGTCGCCCAACCCGAGAGAATGATTGGACCCTGGTAACCATCAAAGGTGAAAAAGCCTATTCCGGGATGACCTTATTGAATATCAATGCTTTCAAATTCTGCAATTTATTTTCTTCAAAGCGGCTTTATCAAAATGAATTAAGCGCGGACATGAAACTGATTGATAAGGGTTATCATGAATTAATGGTCGTTAAAAATTACGATAAAGCACAATCCTATTTTGAGAAAGCTTTAAAAAAGAATCCCGACAATGCCTTTGGCTATCTGTATCTCGGGATTGTCCATGAAAAGAAAAGCAGAGTACCGGAAGCGATTGAGATGTATAAAAAAGTCATTGTCCTGAACCCTCAAGAGCTCATCACGGAAACCTATGTTCCGGAACTCATCGGCCGGCCTTTGGTTGAATGGGCAAAATTCAATTTAAATCAATTGCAAAAAACCGCCGAATAAGCCACCCCATTCAAATCGATAATGGAACAAAACTTCGTTCAAATAGCATTTGACGTTTTGATAATCGCCCAGGCTTCTTCGGCAGTCTCCACATAATGAAATAAATCCAGGTCTTCTTTTGAGATAACGCCCTCATCGACCAAGACGTCGAATTTGAGAACGCGTTGCCAGAACTCCTTTCCGAAAAGAAGAATGGGAATCAGATCTATCTTGCGCGTTTGAACCAGGGTCAATGTTTCAAAAAGCTCGTCCAGCGTGCCGAAGCCGCCCGGGAAAGCCACCAATCCTTTGGCGCGCATTAAAAAATGCATTTTACGTAAAGCAAAATAATGAAACTGAAAACTGAGTTCAGGCGTTATATAAGGATTCGGGTTTTGCTCAAAAGGGAGAACAATGTTCAATCCGACACTTTTGGCATCGGCGTCATGGGCCCCTCGGTTGGCCGCTTCCATGATGCCGGGACCGCCTCCGGTTATGACGACATGGGTCAATTGGTTAGGTCCCTGGCAATGCGCGGAGATGAGCCGGGCCAGGGTCCGGGCTTCCTGATAATATTTACTGTTGGCAAGAATTCTCCGGGCTTTTTCAAGCTCTGCTTTTTTTCGCGGGTCTAAAGGTTTTTTTTCCGCCTCTATCCGCAAAGCATTAAAACGTTTTTGGGCGATCTCCGGTTCGAGAATGCGGGCACTTCCGAAAATCACGATGGTTGATTCAATTTTCTGCTCCTGAAGGAACATCTCCGGTTTAAGCAGTTCGAGTTGCAGCCGCACCGGCCGGCATTCATCCCGTAAAAGAAATTCATTGTCTTGAAATGCCAACTGATAGGAAGACGATTGGGTTTGAGGAGAATCGACAAAAAGACGGGCTGCCTTGGCGCCCTCTTCGGCTTTCGGATAGGGCCCGATTTTTACCGGAAAAGATTGCATAGAAGCCTCCTAAAAAGAATCATAATGAACGAATTCTTCTAATTCACGCCGTTTAGGCGCTGAAGCGTCTTTGGCCGGATATCCCATAGGGATAAGCGCCACAAGCTCATAACCTTCCGCGACTCCCAAAATCTCGCCGGCTTTATTCTGATCAAAGAGCCCCACTACCACCGTGCCTAAACCTATCGCATAAGCGGACAAACAAAGACTTTGCGTGGCGATACCCAGATCGAACATGAACCAATCCCCCAATTTAGTCGCGGCTTGACCTTTATAGTATCCCGCGCTTTTTAATTTCGCGCACAAAGCAAAAATCACCGGCGCCTGTATCATTGCTTTTCCGGCCGGATTATTGGAGGCTAATGTTTCGAATAACTGTTGCTTTTTGACTGCATCCTGCACAAGGATCAATTCCCAAACCTGGGTGTTGGCCCAGGAGGGCGACCAACGCACGGCTTCCAAAATTTCCTTAAGGAGGGGCTCCGGGATCTTTTTATCAAGATAATTTCGGATACTTCTTCGGCTTTTAATCAGATCCATGATTTCGGTCATCTTATTTTCCTCCATTTTTTTATAATAAAGAAGAGAAGCAATAAAGGATATCTCAAAAAAGTTATTTTAAAAAGGAGAATAAGTTCATTTACGGTATTTTTAACAATTGCATCATCTATTTTTTTTATTTTTTAGATATCCAGTATTGTGCGAGATGACCATAAATAAGTAGAGAGGCTTTTGAAGGGATAACCCTAGGGTCAATCCATGGCGGCAACCACTTTAAATCCTTCTTTTTCAAGCGCGTGCTTAATCTTATCGGTCTTGCAGGGGGCGAGCCTGAAAAAATAAGTTCTCTGCTTGGCTTTCGGCGCAGTCAGACCGATATTCATGATATCACCGCCGAGATCGTGGATGATATGCAATGCTTTTTTAAAGGCGCCGGCATCCGCCCCAATGACGACATCGATTCGTGAACTGGCATGCAACATCCCCATCATATCGATGAAAGCACGCAACATATCGGTCTCTGTGATAATTCCCACCAGTTTACCCATTTTCACGACCGGCATCCCGCCGATTTTATATTTATAGATAAGCTGAGCCGCAATCTCGATATCGCTGTCCGGGTCAACGATAATGGGATCTTTAACCATTAAATCAGCCAGAGATAAATCCGAAACCATGGAAGGCATCAAGCCGATTTTTAAATCAGCCATGGTCACGAATCCTTTGAGCAGGCCGCCTTCAGAGACGACCGGTAAATGCCGGATGGAGTTGGTTTTCATGGTATGGATGGCTTCCTGAATCGAAGCCCTTTCCGTAATCGTGATCGGATCCGGAATCATCAAAGATTTGATTTTCATGGCATTCATCCTATTTAAGAAAAACACCGGACCCAATGATCGGGTCTGAATTCCTTAAACTCGGGGACCGCTTCCCTGCAAATCG
>RPPU01000281.1 GCA_003819975.1 Desulfobacteraceae bacterium | reverse complement strand
GGGTATAAATTCTGGAAAAATCGCGCCTCTAAAAAAGCGGAAACCGAGCCGGTTGCGGCAAGCCCGCAACCCGATTTGAATGACGAAAACGTGGATCCGGCCGATTTTGCCGCCAATCAATGGAACCAAATGGCGGATGAATTGATACGACAAGGTTCTTTGCGTTTGGCGCTCAGAGCCATTTATCTCGGAATTCTGGCTCATCTTTCGGAAAACAATTTGATCTATCTGGCTAAATACAAATCCAACCGCGATTATCTGCTGGAATTACGACGCAGGGAACATGTCCTGCAAGGTCTGGTTCCGGTTTTCTCCAATACGGTCAAAGCTTTCGATAAAGCCTGGTACGGGATGTACGATGTGGCGCTTGAAGACCTCAAACGGTTCCGTTCACAGTATGAAAGGATTCAACATCTTGTCAAAGCCTAAACCCGCTTTTTATGCGGTTTTAATTATTTTTATTCTTTGCTTTTTATACGGTCTTTCGCGTTTGTTCGGGTTTGCTTTTGAATCGGGTGAACTGTACCCGCCTTATTCCACTTTGCGTACCGATCCGCTGGGTTCAAAAGCTTTTTACGAGAGTTTGAATCGCATCCAAAGCCTGGAGGTTTTCCGGAATTATGCGTCTTTTTCCAAATTGCCCGAAGGACAAAACACGGCCCTTGTTTTTTTAGGACTGGCCCATGACGACCTGGAAAATTGGCCTAAGAGTTTGGTAAAGTCTTTAGACCGGTTCATTCAGGAGGGCGGACGCCTGGTCCTCGCGTTCGCGCCGCAACAGGGCTTTTCGCCGGATCCGGATGAAGATTCCGAAGAGGAGAAAAAAACGCAAGCCAAGGAAGAGCAGGAAAAGAAATCCTGGAAAGAAGATGGAAAAAAGGAATGCTCCGATGAGGATTGTGTGACTATCTCCCTGGCCGATCATTGGGGATTGGAGGTCCAGTTCGCAGAGGAGTCCAAACCCGGTGAAGAGGTTCAGGCTTTGCGGAGCAATAAAAGTCAATTGCCTTCCCGCATCAGTTGGCACACCGTGCTTTTTTTCGACAAGATCGACAAACCCTGGAAAGTGATTTACACCGCGCGCAACAAACCGGTGATCATTGAAAAAGCATACGGCCGGGGCAGCATTATGATCGCCGCGGACAGTTATCTGTTCAGTAATGAGGCTTTGCGCAAAGAACGTTCGCCGGAATTGCTCCTTTGGTTTATGGGCCCGCGTTCCAAGCTGATCTTTGACGAGACGCATTTCGGTATCGCCAAGTCGGAAGGGGTCGCTACGCTGGTACGCCGCTTTCGAATGCAGTGGTTTATAGTCGGTTTCCTTTTCATGGCCGGTCTTTTTATTTGGAAGCAAATGACGCCTTTGGTCCCTCCGCAAAGCCGGACCACACACCCGGAATTTGCAAATATCGCGCAAGGCCGGGATTATACCAGCGGGTTGATCGGTCTTCTAAAAAGTCATATCCCGGTTCAAACCGTTCTCTACGCCTGTTTTCAGGAGTGGGCCAAATCGCGGGAATCACAACAAAAAGCAGGTCAAGAAAAGATTGCTGAGATCGAGACCTTGATCCGATCGCAGGCGATCAAATCAAAAGATATTGATCCCATACGCGGATATCAAGCAATCCATAAAATCCTATCCCAGAGGAGAAAATCATGAGTGAAACGTTGGAACTTTTAAAGGATGTCCTTGCCAAAGCCCGGCAAGAAATCGGCAAAGTGATTATCGGTCAACAGGATGCGATTGATAAATCTTTAATCGCTATTTTCGCCGGTCAGCACGCTTTGATCGAAGGCGTGCCGGGGGTTGCCAAAACTTTGCTGGTGCGGACGCTGGCCCTGGTGCTGGGCGGCGAATTTTCCCGAATTCAATTCACGCCCGATTTGATGCCGGCTGATATTACGGGAACCCACATCTTTAATCTTCAAAAAAATTCCTTTGCCCTGGTCAAAGGCCCGGTTTTCACGACGTTTTTACTGGCCGATGAGATCAATCGCGCTCCGGCCAAGACCCAGTCGGCTTTGCTGCAAGCCATGCAGGAACGATCCGTAACCATCGACCGCAAAACATACCCTTTATCTCCGAATTTCACGGTGTTCGCCACGCAAAACCCGATCGAATACGAAGGAACCTACCCTTTACCCGAAGCCCAGAAAGACCGTTTTATGTTGAAAATCAAGATGGACTTGCCGGCTCGGGCAGAGGAGCTTGTTTTGGCGAACAGTATGCTGGGCGATGAAGCTCCTGAAACGATTCTGGCCAAAGGCGACATTAAGAGCGTGCTCAGCGCCGACGCACTCAGTGCCATGCGCCGGGAATTGAACCGAGTCCTGATTAAAGAGGAACTGGTTCATTATATGGTGGACATCGTGCGCAAGACCCGCAATCATCCCAGCGTGCTGGTCGGCGCCGGACCGCGCGCCACCCAGGCCTTGATTTTATCCAGCCGGGTTTTGGCCGCGATTGAAGGGCGGGATTTTGTGATTCCGGATGACATAAAATACATGGCCGGACCGGTATTGGAACATCGTTTGATTTTAAGGCCGGAATATGAAGTGGAAGGGTTGAGTCTTACGGAAGTAATTCAAGAAATTTTAAAGGAGATAGCCGTTCCGCGATGATGGTTCCGAATACCAGATTGATTACGGCGACCGGCCTGGTTACCTTGCTTTTGGCGGGCCTGGTTGTCGCACGACCGGAAAGCCTGACCCTCGCCGCTGCCGGCCTGGTCCTTTTTTCGGTACTGGCTCTTCTGGATTTTTTTTTAGGGTACGAGTTTTTTAATGACCTGAAAATTGAAATCCCGGAAGCGCTCTATTTGTCCAAAGACCAACCGGGAGAAATCAAGATCCAGGTCCAAAAGGAGAACCACCCATCGCGAAAATTAAAAGTGGGTTTGGCCTTGCCGCCTGAAGTCCGGTCTTTGGTTACCGAGTTATGCGTAGAACTGAAAGAAGCCGGCCGCGCGACCACCCTCTCCTGGCCGATTCGGGCCGAGCAACGCGGGATTTATACGTTGGATACTTGTTTTTTGGAGGTGCCGTCGCCTTTGGGTTTCTGGGCTTTGCGGCGCCGCCGGCCGATCCGTTTGACGATCCATGTTTATCCGGCCCTGCAAAAAGAACGAAAAACCCTTGCGGCCCTGTTTATGCGCAAAGCAATGGGGGTGCATCTGCAGCGCCAGATCGGCAAGGGCCGGGAATTCGAACAATTGCGCGAATACCAATCGGGTGACAGTTTTGACGATATTCATTGGAAAGCCACGGCCAAACGGGGCAAGCCGATCACCAAAGTCTATCAGATCGAACGCACTCAGGAACTCTATCTGCTGATCGATGCCTCGCGTTTAAGCGCGCGGAGTTCTTTATTCGGTTCTGAAACGGAGAACCGGGAAAAGACGCCTGAAGCCGGGGCGCCCATCATCGAACGGTTTGTGACCGCCGCCTTGGTGCTGGGCATGACCGCCAAACGGCAAGGGGATCTTTTCGGCATGCTGACCTTCAGCAACCGGGTGCAATCTTTTCTCAAGGCTCAAAACAACGCGGTTCATTATGACGCTTGCCGTAAATTGCTTTATCTGATGCAGGCCCAAGCCGTGGCTCCCGATTTCGATGAAGTGTTCACCTTTATTCGCAACCGCATTCGCCGGCGGGCGTTGCTTATTTTTTTGACCAATTTGGACGATCCGGTCTTGGCGGAAGGGTTTATCAAAAATATCGATCTGATCGGCCGCCATCATCTGATTCTGGTCAATATGCTGCGGCCCGGCATTGCGCGGCCGTTGTTTTCGAATCCGGAAGTGGAAAAAGCCGACGATCTTTATCGGGAACTGGGCGGGCATTTACTTTGGAGTCAATTACGCGAGACGGCCAAGATTTTGCAAAGACACGGGGTGCGTTTTAATCTTCTGGAAAACGAAAATCTTTGCGTGGAATTGATCGCTCAATATTTAAGCGTCAAACAGAGGCAGCTATTGTGATTCTCGATCTCGATAAATTTATTGCAACGGAAAAAACCTATTGGGCCGAACTGGAACGACTGCTTATGCGGTTCGAAAATCATTCCGCTTATAAACCGGACTTCGATCAATTAAAGCGTTTTCACTACCTTTATCAACGAACGGCGGCCGATCTGGTCAAATGGACGACTTTCTCGGCCGAATCGGAAATGCGGCATTATCTGGAAAACCTGGTGGCCCGGGCCTATAGCCGCATGCATGAGGCGCGGGGGCGACGTCTGCGTTTTAGGCCCAAACGTTTCTTTTTTCAGGACTTTCCGCAAACCATCCGCCGCCATATAAACGCCTTATGGCTTTCCATTGCCGTGTTTCTGATCGGTTGCGCTTTTGGAGGCGTCGTGATTCATCTGGACGCCGGAACCAAAGAAGTGATATTGCCCTTTTCGCATTTACAGATCAGCCCGGCCGAGAGAGTCGCTAAAGAAGAAAAGGCCGCTGAAGATCAGGACCGTTTAAAAGGCCGCAAAACAACTTTTTCAGCTTTTTTGATGGTCAATAATATCCGGGTCTCGATCCTGGCTCTGGCTTTGGGCATGACCTGGGGCATCGGGACTCTGATTATGTTGTTTTACAATGGTGTGATCTTGGGCGCCGTGAGCCTGGATTACGTCCTGGGCGGTCAAACCAAGTTTTTGATCGGCTGGTTATTGCCGCATGGATCCATTGAAATTCCGGCCATTTTATTGGCCGGGCAAGCCGGACTGGTTCTGGCCAAGGCCCTGATCGGATGGGGGCAGTCTATTACCTTGCGCGATCGGCTCAGGAAAATCGTCAACGATCTCATGATCCTTATTTTCGGCATAGCGATTCTGCTGGTTTGGGCCGGCTTAATTGAAGCATTCTTTTCGCAATATCATGAACCCGTGATTCCTTATGAAGTCAAAATCGGTTTCGGCACGGTTCAATTGATCTTGTTAATCGCATTTATCCGCTGGGCTGGCCGCAAAACGGAAAAAGAGATTTTTCACCCCAAAGGACGTAATTTCAAAAATTCTGAAATTACTCCAGTGACGCTAGATCACAAAGACTCAAAGTTTTTTTGATTTACTTCGTGTCTTAGCATCTTTGTGGTGAATGATTTTTCGGGTCTTTTTCGCCATAATGATAAAGGGAACGAATTTCGAGGAAGAGATGAATCAAACCAGAACCAACTCATTAACCATTCAGACCCCGGAAGGCGTTTCGTTTGCTTTGCTGCTGGCCGGACCCGTCACCCGCTTTATGGCCTGGTTGATCGATCTTTTGGCGGTGATCGGCGCCAGTATTGTTCTTTTTATGATTTTCGCGTCTACCGGGCTTTTGATATTCGATTTTATGCGGGCCTTGTTTATCATTCTGAGTTATTTCGCCATTAACTTGGGTTATACGATCGCTCTGGAATGGTATTGGCACGGGCAGACCTTGGGCAAGCGCTTATTCCAATTACGGGTTATGGACGCGCAGGGATTGCAACTGCAACCGAGTCAAATCGTGATTCGTAATTTGCTGCGTTTAGTGGATTTCCTGCCCGGTTTCTATTTGTTAGGGGGGGTGACCTGCCTGATCAACCGGAACGCTCAACGCTTGGGCGATGTGGCCGCCAATACCATTGTCATCCGGATTCCGCGGGTTTCAGAACCGGACCTTGAAAAACTTTTATCGGATAAATTCAATTCCCTGAAAATGTATCCTCATTTGGAGGCCCGGTTGCGACAGCAGGTAACGCCCGCGGAAGCCGGCATTGCTTTAAGGGCTATTTTAAGACGCGATGAATTGGAACCCCGGGCGCGGGTCTCTTTATACCGGGAGATCGCCGATCATTTCAAGCATATTGTTCCTTTCCCGCCGGAGGCCTTTGACGGAGTTTCGGACGAACAATATATCCGCAACATAATCGATGTTCTTTTTAGAACAAAACCCCCTCGGAAAGAGCTTTCCTAAACCCGGTTATCATGGCCATTTTTTATCCGGGTCATTTCAATGAGCCTAGTGCATTGTTAATTTATTTCAGAAAATTTATTTCAGTGATGCTTTCAATCTTAAATACTCTTCAAAAATATGATTGGAGCCCACGCCGCAGGCGATGATGATTTTCATGGCTGCTTCGGTGGACAAATCAGTCAAGAAAACATTTTCTTTCGGTAAAAAAACGATGTAACCGGAAGTGGGGTTGGGAGCGGTGGGTAAAAAAACCGTGAACATGCCGTCCGGATGCGTGGCGGTGATAAATCCGATCGCCATTGTTTGATTGTTAAAAGGTTTGACGATCGCTACGGATG
>RPPU01000280.1 GCA_003819975.1 Desulfobacteraceae bacterium | reverse complement strand
GGAAGTAGCCAAGAAGATTGAAAAAGAATTAACGTACCCCGGGCAGATCCGGGTGACCGTCATTCGCGAAACCCGCGCGGTCGAATATGCGCGCTGAGTGTGATTGAATATTCGGTAATAGTTATGCGACCGGCCGAAAAATCGCTGATCCCTTGAGCGGCTATTAACCATGCTAAAACGTAATTCGTTTCCCATGCCATTATTTAGTCCGCTATCCGTTTTTCATGTCTACAGATTGCTCCAACGCGGACAAGATCGTTTTTACCGATATTATGATACTGCGGATCCGAGTAGACCCAATCGGTCCGCAGACCTTATTGATGATCCGACAATGATCAAAAAATTTTTTTACTTTAGACGGCTTATTTAACAGGCTTCATATTCGGAACGGGAAATCACATGAGACGACACATATTCAGAAAGGTAGCCTTGGATCGACTTTCATCTCCCGATCAATTGGACCTGATGGTTCAAGTGACCACCCCAATGGGATGGGCGGCTTTTCTGATTATCGCCCTTTTGATATTAACGGCGGTATTCTGGGGGATTTGGGGAATCGTTCCAACCCGGATCAAAGGAGAAGGAATCCTGATTAAAACGGGAGGTGTTTACGACGTTTGTTCCATGGAATCGGGGCAGATTACAGCCATTTATGCGCACGCGGGAGAGATCATTGATAAAGGACAGGTTGTGGCACGCTTGGCCCAGTTGGATCTTATTGAAGAAATTAAGGTGATTAAAACAAAACTGTCGGAATTGAAAAATGAAAGGCAAAAGATTCTTGCGTTTGAAACGGAAGATATCAAAATGCAAAAAGAGCATATGGCGAATCAACGCAAACGGTTGGAAGCGTCGATCGAGTACGACGAGACCCGCCTGCGTTGGCTGAAGGAAAAACTGGCGGATCAGGAATGGTTGCTTAAAAGCGGCATTATCGTCCGTAAAGATTATATCGAAACCCAGGAAAGCATCAATGCCGTCCATGAGGAGACAAAGAAAAAACAAAACGATCTGAAACAACTATCGATTGAAGAATTTCAATTGGAGAATAAAAAGAAACGTGAAATCCGCGGCGCCGATCAGAAGATCAAACAAACCGAAATGGAACTGAATCAGGCGCTCAACAAGTTTGAAAACAGCTCAAAAGTGTTGAGCCCTTATACGGGAAGAATCCTTGAAATCGTTAAAAAAGAGGGTGAAACCGTCGTTCCGGGCGCTCCCATTCTCAACCTGGAGGGTGTCGGCGGCCGGGTGAAGGACCTGGAGGCGGTTTTATACATGCCTGCTTCCGAAGGTAAAAAAGTCCAGCTGGGCATGAAAGTGCAGATATACCCTTCAACGGTAAAGCAGGAGGAATACGGATTCATGGTGGGCATGGTGACCCGTGTCGCAGAGTTTCCCTCCACCAGGTTGGGAATGATGCGGATTTTGCAAAACGAGAATCTAGTCGAAGAGTTGTCCGCCGGAGGGTCGCTGATTGAGGTTTTTTCGGATTTAATTCCCGACCCGCGAACGGAGAGCGAGTATAAATGGTCTTCATCCAGGGGGCCAGCGGAAAAGATCCAAAGCGGCACCTTGTGCTCGGCCTCCATAACGGTATTTGAGCAGTCCCCCGCCAGTTTGGTCGTCCCCTTGCTTAAAAAGCATTTTCTAGGAATAGGGCAGAAGCGGTTCAATGCAAAAAAAGCAACAAATTGATAAATGGATGCCTTGGAAATCAATCCGGAAAAAAACGCCGACCGTTTTACAAATGGAAGCGACCGAATGCGGCGCCGCTGCCTTGGCTATGATTTTGGCCTATTACGGGAGAATCGTTCCGCTCGAGGAATTGCGCCTTGAATGCGGAATATCCAGGGATGGCAGCAAAGCCAGCAACATACTCAGAGCGGCGCGCAAATACGGTTTGATTTCAACCGGCTATCGAAAAGAACCGCAGGAATTAAGCGATCTTACCATTCCCTCCATATTGTTTTGGAATTTCAACCATTTTGTCGTTTATGAAGGGGCCACGAATAGAAAAGTTTTTATCAATGACCCCGCCCAAGGTCCGCGGATCGTAACCAAGGAAGAATTCGACCAATCTTTTACGGGTGTCGTTCTGACATTCGACCCCGGCTCCGATTTCAAAAAAGGGGGCCAAAAACTCAGTCTTTATAAAGCGCTAAAAACCCGAATGAAAGGGTCAGAAGAAACACTGCTCTTCATTTTGTTTTTAACCCTGTTCATGGTCATCCCCGGACTCGTCATTCCAACCTTTTCGAAAATATTCATAGACCGGATATTGGTCAATCATCTTGAAGACTGGTTGCGGCCCTTGGTATTAGGAATGGTCGTGACGGCCTTGATCTATGCGGCCTTAACCTGGCTTCAGAAATATTATCTCTTAAGGTTGGAGACGAAAATATCGTTAAGTTCCTCGGCGAAGTATTTTTATCATGTATTTCAGCTGCCAATCGAATTTTTTACGCAACGTTTCGGCGGCGAGATCGGGAACCGGATTCAGATCAACGACAAGGTCGCGCGGTTGATCACGGGCGATCTGGCCGTGAACGCCCTAAATTTATTCATCATTGTTTTTTATTTCATCATCATGCTGCAATATGATGTAGTTCTTTCGATGATCGGATTTTTCATCGCCTGCATCAACCTGGTCATTTTACGCGGAATTTCACGGAAAAGAGTCGATCTCAATCAACGACTTTTGCAGGATGAGGGAAAATTGTTGGGCGCTTCCATGACCGGGCTGCAACTGATCGAGACGTTGAAAGCCGGGGGGTCGGAGTCCGATTTCTTTTCCCTATGGTCCGGTTATCAGGCGAAGGTCGTCAATGCGGAACAGGAATTGAGCGTTGCCACGCAGTTTCTCTCGGCTTTTCCGGTCTTATTGACTTCCGTCAACAATGTCGTGATTTTGGGTTTCGGCGCATTGCGGGTCATGAACGGCTATTTGAGCATGGGCGAATTGGTGGCTTTTCAGTTTTTAATGGCCAATTTTTTAAATCCCGTGAGCCAATTGATTCATTTGGGAAGCAAGGTTCAGGAAGTCCGCGGCGACCTGAATCGATTGGACGATGTTCTATCTTATGCCATCGATCCCAAATTAGGCAACCCGGACGAATGCCATATCGAGGAAGACCATTCCCGCATCCGATTGTCCGGGCACATTGAAATTCGTCAATTGGTTTTCGGATATAATCGTCTGGAATCGCCTCTGATCGTCGATTTTTCGTTGATCCTGAAACCGGGGAGCCGGGTGGCGCTCGTCGGAAGTTCCGGGTGCGGAAAATCCACCATTGCAAGGATCGTTTCGGGTCTCTATGCGCCCTGGAACGGGGAGATATCGTTTGACGGCCGAAGCATGGACGAGATCGACCGGCAATTATTCAGTCGTTCGATCGCCGTGGTTGATCAAAGCATTTTTTTATTTGAAGGCAGCGTGAAAGAAAATCTGACGATGTGGGACAAAACCATACCGGAAGAAAGAATTATCCATGCGGCCAAAGATGCCTGCATTCATGAAGATATCGCCAAACGGATGAACGGTTATGAAAGCCGCATGGCCGAGGGCGGCGCTAATTTCAGCGGAGGCCAACGTCAACGTATAGAAATTGCGCGAGCGCTGGCAGGCAATCCAAGTATATTGATTTTAGACGAGGCAACCAGCGCGTTGGATCCCAGCACGGAAAAAGCCATTGACGACAATCTTCGCAGGAGAGGATGTTCTTGCCTCATCATCGCTCATCGTCTTAGTACCATCAAGGATTGCGACGAAATTATCGTTTTGGATAAGGGGGAAATCGTGCAGAGAGGAACTCATGAGCAAATGAAAGAAGAAGACGGGCCCTATCGGCGATTGGTGACCATGAATTAATAACGGTTTTAAAATATATGATTTCGGTTTCAGCAGCTTGGTAAATATATTTTTGTTTACGAAATAATAGTAAGAGACGACTAATAATATCGATCTATCATTAAACCGGAAGCGATACGATGCTTAAAGATATTTTATTAAGGGAAAGCGAACGGATCTCAGCAGAAGGTAACAATCCGATAACGTTAAACGATGACGGATACGCCTGGTTTGTATATGAAGGCCGGGTCGATGTTTTTTATACGCAAAAAACGGCATCCGCGGATTATAGCCCAAGAAAACATATTCTCCGAATCGATGAAAATCGGTTTCTATTCGGAATCCCTGCGCTCCATCATGATCATATCGAGATGTTGGCCGTCGGCGTCGCCGGGACCAGACTGCTTAAATTTGCAAAGAAAAAACTGTACGATCTGACTACGGATGAACAATATGCGAAAGAAATTGCCGATCTGATCGATCATTGGGTCACCGATCTTTCCATTGCCGTTCAAAATTCCATGCCGCCCGTCATGTTCGATCCGTTGCAGGCCGGCGGCCAGATCAGTCTTGAAAAGGACGGTAATGCCCAGCCGCAAAAAGGAATTGTCTGGGTCAAGCATTTGGAAGGTTATTCCAAATTTATCGGCAGGGACGATCTTTTTCTGAAAGACGACGTTTATTTTCCCATATCCAATAAGGCCTGGATTACCACTGCTCACCGATCAAAAATGACCGTTCTCGATACGGAAGCGCATCTGGCCCAGGATCCTTCGTGGTCGGGCCTGCAGCGATTTCATCGGCTGGTTTTGGACTGCATATCCGTTAATCTTAGAGAAGAAGATCGGGAAGAAAAAGACCGGCTTGCCAGAAAAAGGCGGATTGAAAAAAACCTCATTGAGGACGCCATCACTCGATTGGCAATCGTGCTGAATAAAAAAAGCGCAAAATTCAAGGCCGAAATCGATCAAGCCGAACCGCTTTTCGCCGCCTGCCAATTGATCGGCCGTTCCATCGACTTTCAATTCAAGCGCCCCTATGGAAATAATCCCAAAGAGCAATTATTGGATGCCATTGCCAATGCTTCAGGAATTCGTTTCAGGCAAATAATATTAAAGGGTAAATGGTGGAGGCAAGACAACGGTCCATTGCTGGCTTTTCTTGAAAAAGACAAAACGCCGGTCGCTTTGATTCAGGCATCTCCGAACGTCTATTTTTTATGGAATCCGGCGGACGGATCGAAAGTAAAAATAGACGAAGGAATCGCCGAATCTCTTCAATCGTTCGCTTTCATGTTTTATAAACCCTTTCCGGATAAAAAATTGACGGTTTTCGACATTTTAAAAATCGGTTTCAAAGGCAATAAAAAGGATTTCATCAGTATTCTGGTTCTGGGAGCGTGCGGTGCCATATTGAGCCTGCTGATTCCGATCGCGACCGGTATTATCTTCGATACGGTGATCCCTGAAGCATTAAAAGACCA
The DNA here is from genome assembly GCA_003819975.1 of Desulfobacteraceae bacterium. The sequence goes on along the minus strand of RPPU01000280.1, from coordinate 987 downwards.
ATTGACACAAATAACGGTCATTTTATTCATATGCGCCATTGCCGTTGCCGTTTTTGAAATTACAAAAAGCATTGCCATTGTTCGATTGGAAACCAGAATGGATTTTTCCATTCAGGCAAGCATATGGGACCGCCTTTTGTCCCTGCCCGTTCCCTTTTTCAAGAATTATCTGGCCGGGGATCTGGCGGATCGGAGCATGGGGATCAATACCATCCGTCAGGTATTATCCGGACTCACCATCCAATCCCTAATGGGCGGCATATTTTCTTTTTTCAGTTTGGCGCTGTTGTTCTGGTATCATTGGAAATTAGCCTTGATCGCCGTTGCAATGGTGATAGGCGGAACATTCATAACCGTTTCCCTGAGTTATATTCAAGTAAAATATAAGCGACAGATAATAGGTATTCAGGGGCGGTTAACGGGAATGATTCTGCAATTCATCACCGGAATCGGAAAAATTCGGATCGCAGCCGCCGAAAATCGCGCTTTTGCGGTATGGGCGGAGGATTTTCGCAAGAAAAAGGTTTTATCTTATAAATCCGGAATCATGGAAAGTCTCTTGGCGACTTTTAATGTCGCCTTTCCAACAATGGCTTTTTCAATTATCTTCGTTTGGGTGGCGCTGCAATTGGCGAAACAGATGCTGGGCGGAAGTCAAGAACTTCCCATACGCACCGGAACCTTTTTGGCTTTTTTCGCCGCTTACACCAGTTTTCAAACGGCACTCTTGCAGATGAGCAAATCCATGACGGAAGCGTTGAACATCATTCCTCTTTATGAAAGAGCCAAACCGATTATTGAAACATTGCCGGAACGGGATCAGACGAAAACTTATCCTGATGTTCTCAGCGGCGATATGGAAATCAATCATGCGACTTTTCAGTACCATGCCAACGGTCCTTTCATACTCCAAGACGTTTCCTTTCAGATTAATCCGGGGGAATTCGTCGCTTTGGTTGGGCCTTCCGGATCCGGGAAATCGACCCT